>CAZPWZ010000015.1:0-19716 GCA_964590675.1 uncultured Draconibacterium sp. | reverse complement strand
CGCCACCTTTCTGAATAATCTTAATATATTCCTGCTGTTCTTCTTTATCAAGTCCCGGTTCACTTAATAAATCGGCAAAGCCAAGGATCCCGTTCATTGGTGTACGTATTTCGTGGCTCATATTGGAAAGAAAAGCGGATTTTAATTTGTCGCTTTCTTCGGCCTTTTCTTTGGCGATGATTAATTCTTCTTCTGCCCGCTTGCGTTTGGTGATGTCGGTATGAGTGCCTACAATTCTGATTGCTTTTCCGCTGTCGTTAAAAATTGCTTCAGCCTGTGAAAGAATATCCACCCAAAAACCATCTTTATGTTTCATTTTAAACTCCAGCACAAAACGATCAATTTCCTTTGAAATTAGCTTCTGCTGAAGTTCCCATGATTTTTTAACATCCTCGGGTTCGGTTGTATTTTCCCAAACCGAAAAATCATTTGCAAGTTCATGATCTTCGTATCCTAGCATTTTTTTCCATGCCTGGGAGTAATAAATATCGTTGGTTTCAAGGTCCCAGTCAAATAACCCGTCATTTGAAGCTTTCATGGCCAGATTAAATCGTTCTTCGCTCCTGGTCAATTCAACTACTGCCTGTTTTCGTCTGGTGATATCATGAGCAAAAGTTACCATCGTGTTTTGAAATGGTTGTATTTTAACACTTACCTCAACGTCTATTATCTGACCGTTCTTGCAGCGGTGTTTCGATTCAAAACGGGTTTCACCAGTTTCGATAATTTTTTGTATCTGTCTTTTGGTTTGTTCCACATCTTCAATAACTTCAATATCAGGAATGCTCATTGTTAGCATTTCTTCGCGCGTGTATCCAAGGGTTTTGCAAGTAATATCATTAACATCGATAAACTTTCCGTTCATATCAATTATCCAAAAGCTATCCATAGCAGTTTGCAGAATATCGCGGGCTTGCATTTCGCTTTTTTCAGCCCGTTGCATAGCTTCTACCAGTTCATCGTTCCGGTTTTGTAATTCATGAGTTCTGCTAGCAACCAATTCTTCCATGTTTTGATACAAGTGAGAATTACGGATAATCAGCGCAAAAACACCCGAAAGTCTGTTCAACAAATCGATAACCGATTCATTTCCGATCTCATCCATAATGCCGAACAATAGTATTGACCCAATATTGCGGTTTGCAGCAATCAATGGAATGGCAATAGCTTTATCAATTTCCAGGCCTTTAAGAAGTACGGCAATGTTCTCCTCATTATTTCCTGTATCCAGATACTGAATTGTTTCAAAATTGGACGTAAATTCTGCTAATTGCACAACAGCGCTTTGGTTTGCCCATTCTGTTCTTCTGGCGGGTAAAACACTGAAAATTCTGATAGGTTCGGTTTCGGACTTTACCGCAATTACAACGGTGCGTGCAGCTACTAATTCACGAATTTGTTGCATTAAATACTCGCCAAACTGGCTGGGACTCTCCGATAATTGAAGTACTTTGCCTAAAATATCATTAAAAATCTGAGAATAAACTTTATTTTCCATTTCTATGATTTTTGCCGATTATCCGATTCTTTAATTAACCGATTGATCACTTTTTCCAGTTCGTCAATCGAACTTTCATATATTTCGAGTGGAAGGCCAAGATAGTTAGATATTTCGTCAAAAAGCGAACTGTTCTTGTTTTGTATTCCGGTATCGACATAAACCAATTTCTGATGCATCTCGCTCATAAAAGGTTTAATGGCTTTTGAAGTTTTAAAACCCATGGAGTCGATAAATGCTTCTTTCCATCGTTCTGCCCATTCTGGAAGCAAAATGAAAGCACCATCGCTACGCAATTTCTTGTACTTCTCGGTACCAAGAATAATTTCACAACAGTTTATTCCCGGCGTGCGCAAAATGTTTGGGTTATTCTCGTAATCGACCATACGCGCGTGGCAATCGCCAAACATCAGAATAATCCTGAAATTCTGGTGTTCAACAATTTTCGCGTCCAAAAGTGTTTGAAGCTCCTTTGGGTACATATGTAGCATAGAATTCATGTAAACAACCGGAACATCCAATTTGCCAGCACATTGCAAATGCTCCAGTTCGTATTTAAAAATACTGCACGCGATGATGACCAGGTTTTCAGGCATGTATATTTGTTTTTCAATGTTAAAACCTGAGTCTGAAAACCGAAGACTGGAGAGACTATCTTCCGTCTTCCGACTTCTGATTTCCAACTTTTGAATTGATCCTACTTGCAATTTCCGTCTTCCGCCTAATACTTCTTAAATCCCCGAATCGTATCCACCACTGTCCGAATTGTTTCAACTGGTGTATCGTAAGGAATATCGGCATTTGAAGTGGAAAATATAAAATGTTTATCGTTTTTACGGTTGTTTAAAATTTTCAATGTAATTTCTTTTGCCCTTTCGGCTGAATAATTATTGAAATTGGGACCGTTGAAATTCCCCATTAAAACCATTTTATCTCCGACAATACTACGGGCTTCGTCAAAGCTTTCGGTATTCTCAATAAATAGAGCAGCAACATTTGGCAGTTTTGCCAATTGCTCTATAACAGTCATAACTTTGTAACCACCGTTGTGTAAAGCAATCGGCCCCTTAATTTGGCCGAAAGCATCTTCAACGTAAGGATAGAGAGTTTCAAACATTTTTTTTGTAACCATTTTAAAATTAAGAAAATCATTAGGGATACCTAATATGGTTGCTCCGTTTGCTAAAAGTTCGTTTCCAAATTGAACAAAATGTTCCACCATTTTCTTCATTAGTTTTTCCACCTCTTTGGGATGAAAAAGCAAGGTGTCAATCCACATTTCTGTTCCCATCAATAAAACCGGCAAATCGCAGGGTGATGCAATGGGTGAAACCAAGGCTTTTTGACCATTATAGGCTTCGTAAATTAAATTTGTTGATTTCAGAAAATATTGGATAATAGAAGAATTTTCGTAATCAATTGCCGGCAAACTATCAATCTGCGATAAATCGGTAATAATTGGTTTTTTGACATTTGGCGCATAATTAGGAAGAAAGATCAGCTCACTGCCAAATGCTGCGGCTTCGAGTGGAAAAGCAAATGGTGTTATTATAAGATCAGGGTCGAATGCTTCCACAACTGCCTTTTGACCTTCAAAGTATAGATTCGGATTATGATAATATTCAAACGTATCGCATTTAATTAAACGAGCCCCAAATAACGAATTCACCATCATAAAAGGTTGATAATCGGTATCATTTCCCGGTATTGTTGCTAAAACTCGCTCTAAACTGTTCATCCCCTTAATTTTGAATTCTTGATTTTTAATTGACCTATCAGTCTATCAAACAAGTCGGATGCCCCCATGGCTGTGCCAGCTGTGCCATCGCCTCCAACTTCGTCAACAAGTTCAGGCCTGAGTTTGAAAACCGCTCCGCCAACCGCCAACATAATTTTATTGGATAACGATTGCAGGTCAAGTTCTTGCCTTACTTTCAAAATGCCTTTAGCCGTCGTAAACATCATCGCCGAAACAGCAATAATATCGGCATCATTTTCGATAGCCTTCTCAATAAAAAGTTCTGCCGGGACATCGTTGCCCAAATCTATCACATTCCAGCCAGCAGCTTGTGAATAAATACTCACTAAACGACGCCCCAGTGGATGAAAATCGTCTTCAATATTTCCCAGGATGACTGTGCCCTTCGATTTGGCCGACAAAATGGTAAATTCCGGATCTCTTGAAGCGTGAAGATAAAATTCCTCGGCAACTTTTCCGCTCAGATAACCGTGTGCCAGAGAGAGTTTCCCCTGCATCCAGAGTTTTCCCCATTTTGCGAGCATAGGTTCTAAAATATTAAATATTACATCTTTAAAACTGGTTTCATAGGACCAATCAAGGAGTAATCGAACGGCACCATCTTTCTCACCTTCATTGATTAAATTGGCGATAATTTCTTGTTTTTCTTCAGCTTCCATAATAATTGTTTAATGGTGAGAAAATCAGAAAATTTCTATTTTTTAAAATATTTTTTTATCAACTCCAGTAACTCCTCTTTCTTAATTGGTTTTGCGATATAATCGTTGCAGCCCGCTTCAATTGCCTTTTCCCGGTCGCCGGAAAGTCCATAAGCTGTTTGTGCTATGATGACAACATCTTTGTTGAATTGCCTGATTTGGCGGGTTGCCTCATAACCGTTCATTCCGGGCATTAGAATATCCATTAGAATTAAATCTATGTCAGGATTGGTTCGGCAAATTTCGACGGTTTCATTGCCGGTTTTTGCTTCTATCACATGCTTGATAAAAGTTTTAACGGCTATAGAAATCAGCCTTTCCGATGTTTCATCGTCTTCGGCAATTAATATTTTTAGAAGAGGTGTTGTATGCAACGTCTCTGCAATATCAGCTGGGGCAGTATTTTCAGCAACCACTTTTACTTCCGGTTCAGCCGTATAGGGTAAGGTGAAATAAAATGTTGAACCAATGCCTTCTTCGCTTTCAACCCAGATTCGGCCACCAAGCATCTCCACATAAGCTTTTGAGATTGACAATCCCAAACCGGCACCCTGTCGTGCCATTTTATCGGCAATATCAGCCTGAATAAAACGTTCAAAAATAGCCTCCTGCCTGTCTTTTGGGATCCCAATACCGGTATCTTTTACGTAAAAACGTAAAGATGCACGGCCGACCATCTCTGTATTGTCGAACGACTCTACAATTTCGTAACCAATTTCTATTGATCCTTCGTAGCAGTATTTAATGGCGTTTTTAACAAGATTGGTGAGTATAGAAAAGACTTTCTCACTGTCAGTTTTAATAGTGGCTTCCTTTGCTGTCAGGGTATTTTTGAAACGAAGTTGCATCCCTTTTTCTTCCACCTGGGGTTTAAAGAAAGTATAAATAAATTCGATTTTCTCGTTAATATTGGTATCCGTTAAATCAACTTTCATCAGACCCGATTCTATTTTAGAAATATCAACTATATCGTTGATGATATTGAGCATTCGGGCGCCACCTTTCTGAATAATCTTAATATATTCCTGCTGTTCTTCTTTATCAAGTCCTGGTTCACTTAACAATTCAGCAAAACCCAAAATGCCGTTCATTGGGGTGCGTATTTCGTGGCTCATATTAGAAAGAAAAGCGGATTTTAATTTGTCGCTCTCTTCGGCTTGTTCTTTGGCTATTTTTAATCCTTCTTCCGCCTTTCTTCTTTCTGTGATGTCATCCTGCATTAAAACAAATCGTTCAGGATTACCATTGCTATCCAATAGCGGAAATACGACCCCCTGCACCCAAACAGGAACATCCGGAAATTCAGGATTAAAATCGTGGATGTTGAAATACGTATCGGGAAAGTGAACAATTTCACCATTTTTAACACGGTCAAACAACTCTTTGAATCCCTGCTTCTCCAGTTGAGTATCATTAAATATCGTAAAGTCTGGTGGCGGGACTGAGCCAAACAACTTGGTGTGGGAAGAATTTACACTAAGTGTATAACCATTTAAATCAACAATTTGAATTGACATAGGATTTTTAGATATAATCTCCTCCAATACCCTTTCTGACCTATTCCGTTCGGTGATATCACGGACAACACTTACCCACCCCGAACGTCTGCCTTGAACACTTACAAGCGGTATGATGCTATGATCAGTGGGAAAGATAGTTCCATCCCTTCGCTTCATTCTGAATTCAAAATGATCCATTCTCCCCTTCAGTTCAATTGCGGAATATAGATATTGCCGGAACTCTGCCAGGGTTGATTCGTCAATGTGCAGAAAAGCGGTCGTTTGTCCTTGTATTTCATCCTGACTATAGCCGAAAATCCGAGAAGCTGCATGGTTGCATTTTACTACTGCCGCCTGATCGTCGAGGATGAATACTGCGTCGTTCAAACTATCGAAGGTTGTATTCAGCAGTTCGTGCGATTTTTGCAATGCCTCCTCCGCCTGCTTGCGTTCGGTAGTATCCAGGGAGACGATGATCAGGTATTCAATTTGGCCGTTTTCATCATTTACAGGTACTATGGTTGAGTGAAACCAGATTTCATTGCCGTTTATGTCAACAACAGGGGCTTCCTGAGTAATTATCTCCCCGGTTTCTTTCGCCTTCATCATGTTTCCTGTCATTTTGGTTTTAAATGACTCAGGATAAAAATGAAATGGATATGGCTTGCCATAATAAGGTGTGATATCGTCGATTTTAAGCTCTTTTATACCGGCATTGCTCATGTACTGCAGGTTGAAATCGAGGTCAACGATTTTGGTACACACAGGTGAATTTTCTAACCAGACTCTGTTTCGTTGTTCATACGCAATTAATTTTTCTTCTGCCATTTTGCGTTCAAGAAGATCAGTTTCTAATGAAAACTTTAAGGAATGATAAGCCTGCTTAAATTCCTGTAACTCGATAATGAGTTCTTCTTTGGTTTTGTCCTCAATGTCCATAGCAAAGTTTGTTTAATTATTTCCAAATGGATATGCCGACCAAATTGACCACTCCCTGCAGATTCATTTTACCGACCTTCTGCCGATATAGTTTGACCACCCCACTTCTTCATTCTTAAAAACGAACATTTTCCTCATTTTTTAGGCATTGTACAAAATTAGATTCTTTTCATTCGTTTCAACTTCCTCCGTGATTTTATTTTTCAGCGATTTGCGCAGTGTTTCTCCAAGGAGCTCTATCTGGTGAGCATCGTGAAGAATCCGGTCAAGGATTGCATCAGCCATTGTTCGTTCGCCGATCACTTCGTACCACTGAGCCACCGGCAACTGTGATGTAATGATGGTTGACCTGTTCCCATGACGGTCCCCGATGATTTCCATAAGCACAGATCTGCCGTATCCACCCATTGGTTGAAGGCCGAAGTCATCAAGGATCAGCAGATCCTGCCGTTCTATTTTAGCGATTTCACGGATTACACCGGCACAGTCGTGGTCAATTTGGATCGGCAGACACTGGTCAAAGTGAATGGTTTATCTAATTAAATGTGTGAATCATATAAATGTTTATCGGAATTGTGTAATGCTTTCCTGTAATAATCGTGTCACTTTTGTGCCATGGATTATTTCCACAAATAAACAAGTATGAATCTTCAGCAAAAAATTACGATCATGAAAATCAAAAAAATGTTTCTTTTTATTCTGTTATTCATCCCGCTATTGACCACTGCAGGAGACATATTCGGAACCATAACCAAAAACGGGAAACCTTTTGCAAAACAGCTGATACAAATCACTGCCACGGATGGTACTGTAATAAAATCAGATAGTACCGATGCTTACGGTTACTTTTCAGTAACCATCAAACAGGTGGGTCAATTTAAGCTGAAAGCCGGTGGCGCCGTGGCCGATGTTTCTTCAAACAACAGTCCGACCGGATACACATTTATACTGGTTCAAAATAATTCGAAATGGCAGCTGATCAAAAAATAGAGCCTGAAAAAGCCAAAAAAGACATCTGGGAAAAGGCAGATATCATCCTGCGTCCCTTTGGTGCGCTGATCACTGCACTCACCATCGCCTTTGTCAGTTACGCTGCTTCAGATTACCTGAGCAAGAACCAGGAAAAGGAGGCAAGAACCAAACTTTACACCGAGTTGATGTCGAAACGCGAAGAGTCTGAAAGTGCACTTCGAAAGGACATGTTCAACTCCATCATGAGCAATATTCTGAAAGACAAAGTCAGCGCATCCCTTGATGAAAAGATACTTCAGCTTGAACTGCTCACCTATAATTTTCATGAATCGCTGAACCTGATGCCGCTATTCGAATTCCTGAACAGGTGTAATAATGAAGAAAACAGGGATCCGGCTTTAAGACAAGCCTATAAGTACAGGTTGATCAAAATGTCGAAAGCCACCATTTCAAAGCAGATATCGACCCTTGAAGCCGTATCAAAACCGGTCACGTTATATTATGAAGATACCTTGTTCAGTTATAAGAACAGCCGGGAGTATAAAACGGACAATGCATTCAGGGCACGAATCGATGAATTATATGAACAAAATTCAACGGCATTAAATGGAATGGAGCCGTTCTGCACTTTTTTCGATTCGGTTTTCAATGGAAAAACATATGATTCTCTGCAGCAGGTTGTACGAATTAAAATTCTGGATTACGATACCAATCATACTTCAGTTAAGGTCCGTCTGATCATTCAGAGCATCTATCCGGGGAAAAATGCAGCACCGGAAATGCCCCGTCAAACAGAGTTTATGGTTAATTATTTCGAGTTTCCCATGATTGACAATACGCGGCTGCAAAATGACATGCGACTGGCGGTGGTGCTGAACAGCATGGTCAGCGAAGAGAGGCTGAATAATTCAGGCGACCTGGCGGGGAAAAGCAACAGGATTGAATTAAAGGTTATCTTTTTCCCGGGCTCGCGTTCAAGCCTCAAGGAAAAGCCCTATTTCGACGACATCGTGTCGAAGCTTCTGCTTAAGAATTGATGGATCCTGTTTCAGTGTGATCCCGGTTCTGAAGAATCCTGCCCGGCAGGTGGAGTGTTTTTTGCTGCCTTTCCTTTTTTCTTGAAAAAGCCACGCAATAAAAAATTATGCTGTGCGGCTTCAAGGTCTTCATCCAGTTTTTTGGAACTGCTTTCCAGATTTTTAATGGTTTCCTTTAACTGAGCGCCCGCCTCTTCGTCGCTCAGCAAAACGCCAATCGGAGCATTGGGATTGCCGGTAGCATTTTTGAGGTTGGTTATAAAAAGAGTTGCGGTGTCAATTACTTTCTGTAATTGCAGTACAGAAGTTTTAATGGATTTGAATACCACGGTGTCGGTTGTCAGTTCATGCGACAGCGTGCCTTTGTTGTCAAGGTTTGAGCTGAACGCAGCTAATGAGGTTGCCAGCTGCTGTGCCTTTTCAGATGCCTTTTGAAGTGATGCCGTCGCGGAATTGATGTTTTCGTAAACTGAATTGTCGTTCAGTAATTTCCCGATAGTGCCTTCCCCTGCAGCCAGTTTTTTGCTGATGGACTTGAAATCGGTGGTGATCGCCAAAAGGTTTTTATTATTCTCCTGTAATGTATTGATCATATCATCTGACGAAAATGTTTTTTCAACCTCCAGGGTATCTCCATCCTTTACCTCTGCCGACAGGGAGGTGCCTCCGTAAATGACAAGTATCCTGTTTCCGATAAGTCCATCGGTGCCTATTTTAACCTTGGCATTCTGACGGATATACTGTTGCGCTTTGGTTTCAATCTTCATGCTGACTTTTACCTGCGATTTTCCATAAAACTGGAGGTTGCTCACAAAACCAATCTTCACTCCCGAAAACCAGACATTATTGCCCTTTTGCAAGCCACTGACATCATCAAACAAGGATACGACCGTCATTTTACTTTTAAAAGTCGCGTGAATGTTCCCAACCAACAGGATTCCGCCGATAAGAAAAAGCAATCCCACAAAAACAAAAAGTCCTACGATGACTGGCCGTTTATTAGATGATTCATTCATGGTTCATTGTATAAAATTGTAGTTAAAGAAACTTCTTACCTGTTCATCATTGGTATCAAATACCTCTTCAAAATTCCCGATCTTTAAAAACCTTCCTTCAAGCAACATGGCGGTACGGTTGCCTGTTGCTTTGGCACAGGTGAGGTCGTGCGTGATAATGACAGAACTGGTGTTGTATCTTGTCTGCACATCGTTTATTAGTTCATTTATTTCTGAACTGGTTACCGGGTCTAGGCCCGAGGTAGGCTCATCGTACAGCATTATTTCGGGTTTAAGAATCAGGGTGCGGGCAATGCCTATTCTTTTCCGCTGACCCCCGGAAAGATCAGAGGGCATCTGGTCGGTTTTATCTGTTAAACCTACTGCATCAAGCGCTTCCATTACTGCATCCCTGGTCTCTTGTCTGCCAAGATGTTTAAAATTCATGGTTAACGGAAATGCCAGGTTCTGGTAAACATTCATGCTGTCGTACAGCGCGCTGCTTTGAAATGAAAAGCCAATCCGCAACCGCAATGCATCCAGTTCACTGCCCTGTAATTTATCAACATGTTTTCCCAATACGATCACCTCTCCCTGGTCGGGTTTCAGCAGGCCTGCAATGATTTTTATCAGGACGGATTTTCCTGAGCCGGATTTGCCAAGCACGGCCACATTCTCGCCTTTGAACACATTAAGGTCAATTCCCTTTAAAACATGAAGTTCCCCGAATGATTTAAATAACCCGGTTATGGAAATAACCGATTCATTTTTGTTTATTACATGTGCTTGTTTCAGGTTTTCCATTGCAGTTAGAAATAACGGATCCAGTTGGCTATCTGAACAATGACAATCTCCTCAAGAAAAACGAGAAACATGGCAAGGACCACCGCCTGGTTTGCTGCTTTGCCTACGCCACGCGTGCCCTGCGTGGCATTGAAACCCTTGTAGCAGCCGATGATGCCAATCGTAAAGCCGAACACGATTGTTTTGGTAAGCGAGGTGAAAAGATCAAGAAATGAGAGGGATGCAAAGGCGCTTTTATAAAAAAGCGTAATGCCGGTGGCTTCTTCTGCGTGAACATTGATGTAGGAACCATAGAGTGCAATGAAACTGCAATACAATGCCAGCAGCGGAATGGTGATGGTGGTAGCCATCACGCGGGTAACGACCAGGTATTTATACGGATTTATAGCCGAAACCTCCATGGCATCTATTTGTTCGGTCACTTTCATGGAGCCCAGTTCCGCCCCGATGCTTGAACCTACTTTCCCTGCACAGATCAGCGCCGTTACCAAAGGTCCCAACGCTTTTACCAATGCGATTCCCATTAAGGAAGGGAGCCACGATGTTGCTCCGAAATCTTCCAGTGAAGGCCGGGATTGTTTTGTGAAAACCACGCCAATAATGAAGCCTGTTACTGTAATAAGCGCAAGTGATCTCAGCCCGACCTCGAAACACTGGTTGATTACTTCGCGAAAATGGAAGGGCTTTTTAAATGCTTCTGTAAAAAACCGGGTTGTGAACTTATAGGCCTTGTCAATGCCAATCAGGTAGTTGTCAACTGCTTTTGTAAAAACATACTTTTTTGTCCTGATGGTGTTCATTAGCCTTACTGGATTTGCAATCCTTTAACAATCTACGTTCAGGGTTTCTTACTCCCTTTTCTTTTCCTCTTTTTTACTTAAACCTTTTTTCTCATTTGATTTAATACCCACCGTGGATTTCAATCCGCTGAAGACCGATCTCCAGAGGTAGTTGGGAAATCCCAGCTCTTTTTTCCTGGATGCCTGTATGATCCCTGATTTCATCTCTCCCGATTTGTTGGGATTATCATTGCTGATTATCAGGTCATTTACTACCCAACCGACGACACCGGTCTTGATTTTGGTCCAGGTAGTCTGCTTTTTATCCAGTTTATCGATCACAAGATCGTTGTAATAAAGCAGCATGGTCCCGGAGGCAACGTCATCGTTGGCATTTACAAGGGGAATGGTCACCCTGCTGACTCTGCCGCTCACCACTTTCACCCCCATCAGGTTAGAAACCATTGGGTTGATTTCAGTCAGGTCAAACGGGCCCATCCGGGCAGAGAAGGAAAATGTATTGCGCAAATCACCCGGATGGAAACGTAAGGTGGCATCAATTATCCCAGTGCCCATCAAATTCAAAGTCCCCTTTAATTCGGAAACCAGTCCGGCCTTTAGCAATACCGAATCGTTGGTAAGCCCGGTGAGTGTTAACTTAATCTTATCAAAGAAAATTGTGCCGGGAGCCGTTCCCGTTTGTTCCTCATAATTGATTCTCCCGTTTTTTAGCATGACGGTATCGATGCGGAGATATGTTTTCAGTTTCCTGAGGATTTCCTGTGGCATGGGGGGGCTACTTCCTGGCTTTAATGCAATACGCTTGTCACGGTAATCGTTGAGGACAGCAGAATCGATTTCAACCAAACCGACGATGATCTTTCCTTCAAGTATAAGTGAACGAAAGTTTATCCGGCGAAGGGCCACCTTACTTACAGTAACATCGGCCCAATCGGCCTGAAAACCAAGTTTCCGGGAATAATCAGCTTTGCTGTAAAGAGGCTCCAGGTGAAAATCGTTCATGTACAATTCTGATGAGGCAGTGGAGAAGCCTAATTTTTCGAACGAAAACTTATTCATGCTATTTCTCATTGGCAAACTGCAGGCGCCGAGTGTAATCCTGATGTCATCGGCATTGAAAAGCCTGGTGTTTCCCTGGTGGGTGGAATCAACCAGGATATGTTTTATAAAAATGTTGCAAGTGGGAAAAGAATTTACTGTGATGGAATCACCGCTGCAATCAAAAATATCAAGTCTGGCATTGTCGGTGATGAATTCCCCGATCTCAATGGAGTTCAATCCTTTGGGCAGTGGGATGGACATCATTTTTTCCTTGCGCTTTTCTTCACTTTGTTCCGGCGGAATCTTCATCCGGTAAACCTTGACTTCAGCACCCGAGAAAATAATGCGGGATACATTGATCCGGCGGTGCATCAATGCACCCAGTACCCTGAACCCCTTGATTTGAATCTTGTCAAGATCTACTTTTACTAAAAGCGGAGACAGGGTATCATCTTGAGAATGAGTGAGATAAAATATGGTGTCGGGAATAAGTGATAGCTTTTTAAAGGTCAGGCTTCCTGAGAGTACATTAACTGAAAGGCTCCCGATCCCAAGCTGATACAATCCCTTGCTTTCCTTTTTAACCGCCTCGGTAAGATAGGATTTAAGGATCTTTGAGACATACAAATACCCAACAGAAAAGAGGATTCCTGAAATAAGTATCAGTACCGCCAAAAACCAGATGACGATTTTGAGGATTGTTTTTCTTGCCATTGGTTATTTCATCTATTTTTTCTCATCCTCCGCCTTTTGTTTGTCATCCTTTGCCTTTTGTTTGTCATCCTTTGCCTGTTGCTTGTCGGCTGCTTTTTGGGCTTTGCCGGCCGTTTTTAAATCCTTTTTTGCCTGTTTTTCTGCCTCTTCCCGGGCCTCTTCAGCGGCTTTTTCCTTTTTGTTAAAATAACCCCGGAGGAGGAAGTTGTGTTTGGCAGCTTCCATGTTCTGATCAAGCCCCTTGCTGCTGCTTTTGATATTGATCATGGTCTGGCTTAAATCATTGGCAATGGTTGTATCGCTGATTAACCGGCCCAGCGTTCCCTGACCGCCATTAATGGCAAACATGATTTCGGCAAGTTCCTGCGATATGACGGCGGCGTTTTCGGCGGTTACCTGGAGACTTGCCATTATGGCGTCCATTTCAACAGGTTCAGCCGAAGCGAGTTGCTGCCCGTCTTTAACCTCAGGGGCATCGGTGCTCCCCTGTGTAATGACCAAAAGCCGGTCACCGATCAACCCTTCGGAACCAATGGCCACAGCACAGTCTGCTTTGATAAACTTTTTTACATCTTTCTTGACAAGCATCTCAACCCTCACCGTTGAATCGTTCAGAATGGTAATATTGTCCACGGTGCCTACATTGATGCCGGAAAACCTGACATTATTGCCAACCTGCAGGCCACTGACATTTGAAAATGTAGAACTGAGTTTAAACACCGGATCAAAGAGATTCTTTTGCTTCCCAATGATAAAAATTGCCAGGACAAAAAGCGCCAGGCCACCGGCAATAAACAACCCCAGTCGTATTTTATATTTTTGTGTGTGCGTTTCCATCAGGTGAAGATTTAGATTTACGATTTACGATATTGGATTTACGATTTATTGAAAGAAGGATTTTATGATAGGATCGCTGGAATTTTCATATTCCTTGACTTTCCCTTCTTTATATACTTCCCCGTCCTTCAGCATAATAATCCGGTCAGCGGTATTGAGCGCACATCTGATATCATGGGTGATGATGAGGGATGAAGTTTTATATTTTTCCCGGACATCATTGATGAGGGTGCTTATTTCGTCTGATGTAACCGGGTCAAGACCCGTGGTGGGTTCGTCATAGAGCATGATCAGTGGGTCAACAATGATCGAACGAGCCAGACTTATTCTTTTTCTCATCCCGCCTGAAAGCTGGGAAGGCATCTTATGCAAGGCATCAGCCAGTCCGACATTCTCCAAAACCTCATGCACCTTTTCTTCAACCTCTTTTTCACTCAGGTCGGGTTTGATCCTCTTTAGCGGAAATTCCAGGTTTTGTTTCACCGTCATGGAATCGTACAGGGCGCCGCTTTGAAAGAGGAAGCCGATTTTCTTGCGCAGCTCCGACAGTTCAATCCGGTTTATATCGGTCATGTCCTGGTCAAATACGCTGATTGTTCCGCTATCCGCGTGCAGCAGGCGCACGATGCATTTGATTAAAACAGACTTCCCTGAACCCGATTTTCCGAGAACAACCAGGTTTTCCCCGTTGAACAGTTTCAGTGAAACATCCTTTAACACCTCCTGGACGCCAAATGATTTCCGGAGATTTTTGATCTCAATAACCGGTTCATCCCTGTTCGAAACAATCTGATTACTATCCATGGTTTACGAGATATTCAATTTCAATTTTAAAATCATCACATCATCACATTAGCACATTAGCACATCATCACATCATCACATCATCACATTTGCACATTAACACATTAGCACATTAGCACATTAGCACGTCAGCCCATCAGCCCATCATCACATCAACATATCCGTTATTTGCACAGCGATCATATCAACGATGATCACCAGCAGCGATGCAAGCACCACAGAGGAATTTGCTGCAACTCCCACGCTTTCTGTTCCGCGCCCGGCATTGTAACCTTTATAACAGCCCACTAATCCAATCACCGCACCAAAGAAGAACGACTTGATCACCGCGGGAAAAAGATCCATGAAATGAACATGGCTGAATGCCTGCGAGAAAAACAGGGCAAAACTCACCTCCCCTTTGATATTCGCACCGATCCAGCTTCCGAAGATGCCCAGGGCGTCAGCATATAATATCAACAGCGGGATCATCAGTGTGGCTGCAAGCACGCGCGTGACGACCAAAAACCTGATGGGATTTGTCGATGAAACCTCCATGGCATCGATCTGTTCAGTCACCTTCATTGAACCCAGTTCTGCGCCCATTCCCGATCCTATTTTCCCGGCACAGATTAATGCGGTAATTACGGGACCCATTTCGCGGATCAGAGAAATGGCAACCATCCCGGGCAGCATCGATACTGCGCCGAAATCCACTAAAACAGGACGTGATTGAATGGTAAGTACCAGTCCCATGATAGCACCGGTAACCGAAATCAGCGGGAGTGATTTGTACCCGATTTGAAAACACTGGCGAAAAAATTCCTTGAATTCAAATTCGCGCGAAAATGTTTCTTTGAATATCCGGGTCAGGAATAGTACAACATCTGCAAAATCAGCCAGAAAGCTGTATGCTGATGTTGTTTTAGCCAGGGTCTTTTCGCTGAGTTTCACCGATTGCCTGGTCGCAAATCCTTTTACTTTCAGGACAGGATTGTTTTCATTCATTTTTACTGTCTATGCCGGATGCAAAAGTAAATGCATCATGCTGCGAAAATGTTACATAACTTTTTCAATAAGTTACATGATTCACACATCATGCAAAAAGCAAAATGCAAAATTCAAAGCGCCATAAGCCTTATCCATCATTTTATGCCAAAACATCCATGAGATCAAAGGCAGGACCCTAAATATCAATGTGTGAATCATGTAACTCTTACCTGCAATTGTGTAATGGTTTCCGCTGGAATCCTGCGGACCTTTGTGCCCATGAGAATTGTTCAATGTTTAGAATAAAGTCCCGGATGAAAACAATAAGATTATTTTTTACCGTGATGATCCTGCTGACTGCAGGTTCTGGTTATTCACAGGTCTCTGTGACTGTGCATTTGCCATCACCCCCGATGTGGGGCCCCGCCGGATATACCCAGGTGCGCTATTATTACCTGCCTGACGTGGAGGCCTATTATGACGTGAGCACATCAATGTTCATCTATTATGGCGGAGGGGCATGGATTCACAGGACTTATCTTCCGGCGCAATACAGAAATTATGATCTGTACGGCGGATATAAAGTAGTGATGCCGGGTTACCATGGGAAAACTCCATACATCCATCATAAGGAGTACAAATCAAAATACAGGAAGGGTTATCACGGAAAGTATCAGAAGACCGTTGGAAACAGGCCTGGAAGCGGTCACTCCGGCGCTAAAAGTTACCAGGGGGAATCTCATGGTAAAAAAAGTGGTGGCGGCAGTTATGGTAAATCATCCGGACATGGCAATGATAAAGGCAACACGCACAACAATGATCATGGAAATAAAAAAGACCATGGTGGCGGGAACGGAAAGAAAAAATGAATTTCACAATCTAATCAAGTTAACAAATAAATATTATGAAAACAGGAAACGTATTATTAGGTGTATTAGCAGGTGTTGCCGTTGGTGCAACAGTAGGAATTTTATTTGCTCCCGCCCGCGGGAAGTCGACCAGGAGGAAAATCTCGCGTAGAAGTGATGAATATGCTGATGGATTAAAAGACAGGTTCAACGACTTTATTCATGGTATCACGCAGAAGTTCGAGGATTTTAAGGATGAAGCCACCCTTATGGCCGAAAACGGGAAGAAGGAAGCCGAAGATATAGAGGCGGAAATAACGAATGCGGTGAAATAATTAACCGGTTTGCAAAATATAAAACCATGGAAAATCCGGCACGTTCTATTGAGGCGCTCATCGAGAGGGCAGAAACATACAGCAAAACAACCATCGAGTTATCCAAGCTTAAATTGCTTGAGACGACAAACACGGTAATAACCTCATTGATACCCCGCCTAAGCGTAATCATAATGGTATCGCTGTTCGTACTTGTTTTAAATATCGGCATTGCGCTTTACCTGGGTGAGCTGCTGGGTAAATCATATTGGGGATTTTTCATTGTCTCCGCATTTTACCTTGTGGCAGCCATCGTGCTGCACCTTTTTCTATACAGATGGATTAAAAAGCCACTCAGCGATTTTATAATTAAACAAGCACTTCAATAAGGCGAGCCATGCTAAAAATAACCTCGGAAAATGGTCTCAGGAATGCCATCCTTCAGCTTGAAAAAAAGCAGGACGAAGAGGGCAAGCTGGTTAGAGAACAGTTTAACCTTACCGTCCACAGTTTTAAACCAATCAACCTGATCAAAAGCACCTTCAAGGATGCAACAGCATCCGGTGACGTAAAAGAAAGCATCCTGAGCACCTCGGCTGGCATGGCTGCAGGGTATGTTGCTAAAATAGCCATCGGGCTTGTTACAAAAGGCCCGTTGACCAAAATTCTTGGCACCCTGGCAATGTTTGGCATAACAAAACTTGTTGCAAGTCACCCTGCGATTGTAAGATCATTGGGTGATAAATTGTCGGGATTCATCAGCCATAAGGCAAATGCAGGGTCACACTCCCGGAAATTCAATCGAAATGTGTGAATGATGTAACTCTTGTCCGGAATTTTGTAATGCCTGAGGGTTATATTGTTCTCAACTTTGCACAGTGAAATTTTTTCACACCGGTCCCACAAGTTGCGGGGAATAAAATAAAATAAAATGAATACTACAGAAGTTAAAGGTACCTGGAATGAGCAGAAAGGGAAACTCAAGCAGAAATTCGCAGTCTTAACCGACAATGATCTGATGTTTAATGAGGGGAAGAAGGAAGAGATGTTTGGAAAACTTCAAATCAAACTTGGAAAGACAAAAGAGGAGTTGCACAAGATTATAGCATCACTGTAATCGCCAATTTTCTCTGCATTTTACCGGGTAGCTGAATTTCAGTTATCCGGTATTTTTTTTACTGTTAACCTGCTTGCCATTTCATCCTTCAACAGGGTTGTCCCAATCCATTCATTTCATTTGCATCATTTTTTTTTGACGGCTTTCCGGCTGTACCAGATGGCAGCGAGTACAACCGGGATTATCAGCGACAGGTAGCTCATGACGGTAAGGGTGGCGTGGCCTGATGAACTGTTGCGGATGGTCAGTGAACTTTGAACGTTGAAGATCGAGGGATAATAGGCTGTGTTGTTTAAACCGGCAAGGCAAAACAGAGAAAATATGATCAGTACGGTTCCTATCCCGGCATACCAGATACCGGATGGGGCATTTTTAGCATAATTCACCAGGGGTAAGGCGGAACCAAGCAGCACGAACATTAAACCGGCCGAAAGCATGATCGTGACCAGCGGCATTTGAATGAGGTTGTGAAAGTATTTATTGGAAACTCCGAAAACAAATTCATCCTGGGGCCTGACGGCAAAACCGGGCATGTTCAGGATGACGCTGATAAACACAAGAAAGAAAACCAGGAAGGGGATGGTGTTGATAATTGCCTGTCTTTTTAACCGGGTTGCAATTTTTTCATCTCCAATGGCATTCATGTAGAAGAGAATTCCGAGTACCCTTGCCAGGAAGAAAACCGATAGCCCAAGTGAAATATTGCGCCAGTTAAGCAGCGCTTCGAGTCCATGAGCCGGATGTTGCCATTGGATCGTGGCAGCATCGAGCATATTTGTAAGATCCGCCTTGTCTGCTGAAAAAGCTGATCCCGTAAAAAACGTTGCCACCGCCGTCCCAATGAACAGGATCCCGAGAAATCCATTGATAATCAGGAACCATTCGTAAGCTTTTTGCCCTGGAATACTGTTTGGCCTGAATTTCAACTCAAAGGCTAAGGTCTGAATGATCAGCGGGGCAGGAATGGCCATCCACAACCAGTTGACGCCGGCTAAAACAGTGAAGCCGAATAATGGGAAGGAGGCAAAAACAGCGCTTCCAAAAACGATGATGGATGCAAAGGTGAAGGCCCACTTTCGACCCAGTGCATCAACCAGCATCCCGCGTTCCGGGCCGGTTTTACCGATCGCGTAAATAAGGGTTTGTCCCCCCTGGACAAACAGGAGTAATACGACGAGGCTGCCCAGGATGGATACGATGATCCACCAGCAGATCTGTAAGGTTTCAAGCGACATTTTCTAAAATTATTTTATCCCTGTACATAAAATTCCAAATGAATTATGCAGTTATTATGAGCCCCTGAATCAGTATTGCTGTACACCCGGGCAACCGATGTATGAACCATGCAAATATACCTAAATAAAATTTTCATGCCGGGCGGGAAGCAGATGACGCAAAGCTGATTTGTTTAATTTTGCGGGATGACGAACCCGGATCCGGCACCAAATCCCAATGCATGCTTCCACTGCGGTGAGCCATGCGGGTCTGCGCCCGTGAGGCTGGATGATAAAGTTTTCTGCTGCAGCGGATGTAAAGCTGTGTATGAGATTCTCAGCCAAAGCAATGCCTGTGATTACTATCGTTATGAGTCGCACCCGGGGGTAAAGGGAGGCAGGAGTGAAGTAGGTGAACGGTATGCTTACCTCGACATTGACGAGATCCGCCGCGAATTGCTGGAGTTTTCGGAAGAAGGGATCAGCAAGGTCAAACTGTTCATCCCGGTAATTCATTGCAGTTCATGTATATGGTTGCTCGAAAACCTGCAGCGGCTGCATCCCGGAGTGATGCATTCATCGGTCAGTTTTGTGAAAAAGGAGGTGATCGTCACATTTCACGACAACCTGATCTCACTTCGGCAACTGGTCGAGCTGCTGGTCTCCGTCAATTATACTCCCCAGCTCACGCTCGATTCGCTTAAGAAAGACACCAGGCGTGCAGTGAACCGGGGAGTTTACTACAGGCTCGGTGTTGCCGGGTTTTGTTTCGGGAACATCATGTTGTTCAGTTTTCCTGCTTACCTCAGTGTAAATGATGTGGTAGAGAACCTGTTGCGGCAGAACTTCGGCCTGCT
>CAZPWZ010000014.1:0-19881 GCA_964590675.1 uncultured Draconibacterium sp. | reverse complement strand
GCCCATCATGTATTATGGCAATGAAGATCAGCGTCAGCGCTATGTGACACGTCTTGCCTCAGGTGAATTGATCGGTGCTTATTGCCTTACTGAACCGGGTGCCGGAAGTGATGCCAATTCTGGCAAAACGACTGCCACATTGTCGGAAGATGGTCAGCACTATATCCTGAATGGCCAGAAGATGTGGATCACCAATGCCGGGTTTGCTGATACACAGGTCGTTTTTGCCAAAATTGACAAGGACAGGGTATTGAGTGCATTCATCGTCGAGCGGAATTATCCCGGGGTGGTTGTTAATCCTGATGAGCACAAAATGGGGATCAAAGGCTCCTCTACTGCCCAGATATTTTATAATGATGTTAAGGTTCCGGTTGGAAACCTGATCGGAAATCGCGGGGAGGGATTCAGGATCGCATTGAGTATCCTGCACATGGGCCGTATAAAACTCGGGGCCAACGTACTCGGTGCCTCCAAGAAAGCCATTACCGATTCGGTAAAGTATGCCAATGAACGCAAGCAGTTTAATGTTTTGATATCAACCTTCGGCGCAATCAAACATAAACTTGCTGAACAGGTGATCAGGACATTCGCCCTCGAATGCGCAATCTACCGGTTAAGTAAGGATATCGACGACCAGATCGAAGTGAACAAGGCATCCGGAATGGATAAGGGTAAAGCCTCGGTTGAGGGTATAAGCCATTATGCTGTTGAAGCGGCCATTTTAAAGGTATACGGGTCTGAAGTCCTTGATTTCGTGATTGATGAAGCAGTCCAGATCCATGGCGGCATGGGGTATTCAGCTGAGATGGCTGTGGAAAGAGGATACCGCGATTCCAGGATCAACAGAATATTCGAAGGAACCAACGAGATCAACAGGCTCCTTGTGGTGGATACTGCCATGAAGCGCGCCATGAAGGGAGATTTTGATCTGTTCGGAAAGGCCGATGCATTAGCTGCAAATATTGAAAATATCGCGGTCGTTAAAACTGATGGTGAATCCTATTTCGAAGAAAAGCTCAGGTACATCAGGAATTTCAAAAATCTGATTCTCCTGGTAATCCAGGGTGCATCAAGGCAGTTTGATAAAAAGCTGATCCTGGAACAAGAGGTTCTGAATAACCTCGCAGATATGATTATGGAGGTATATATTGCTGAATCCCTGGTGCTTCGGGTTCAAAAGATGGAAAATATCAAGGGTATTGATCCTTCCGGAATTTATCGCGCGATGGTCGACGTATTTATATACGACGCCGCTGACAAGATCAGGAAGCCCGCTGCAGATGCAGTTAATTCATTCACTGCCCCGGTATTCAACGGTCAATACAAACAAGTAATTGAGAAGCTGACCACAGTTGAAGGAATCAACGTCAAGGATGCCAGGCGTAAAATTGCCGACAAACTGATTGAAGACAATTGTTATAAGTTCTAAACATCTGTAAAATAATACGGTTACATATAACCACGATTGCTTTCGTTGTCTTGTCAAGACACGATATAAAAGCAAAGGGCTTCGGGAAATTTCCTGAAGCCCTTTGCTTTTATGCAAAATTGCAAACCTTCGATTAAACTGTTTCCGGTTTTTCAGATTTAGTGACATTTACGGTGATTTCATCTTTCTCAGCGTTGTAGTCAACATTGATGACATCGCTTTCTGTCAGTTTTGTCCTGATAATTTCCTCAGCGAGTGTATCTTCGACATATTTCTGTATGGCCCGCTTCAGGGGACGGGCTCCGAACTGTACATCCCATCCTTTCTCTGCAATATAATCCTTGGCGGCATCAGTTATTACAATCTGGAAACCAAGAAGTTTAATCCTGTCATACAGGTGACTTAGTTCAATGTCGATGATTTTATGTATGTCTTCGCGTTCGAGTGACTCAAAAATGATCACATCATCTATCCTGTTGATAAACTCAGGGGCAAATGCTTTTTTAAGTGCGTTCTCAATCACCCCCTTGGCATAATCGCTTGAGGCAGCCTGTTTCGCTGATGTTGCAAAACCAACCCCCTGTCCGAAGTCCTTCAGCTGACGTGAACCGATATTTGAAGTCATGATCACGATGGAGTTTTTAAAATCAACCCTCCGGCCAAAACTATCGGTAAGCATGCCATCATCAAGGACCTGTAAAAGCAGATGGAACACATCGGGGTGTGCCTTTTCGATTTCATCGAGCAAAATAATGGAGTAGGGGCGCCTTCTGATTTTCTCAGTCAGCTGACCGCCTTCCTCGTATCCGACATACCCCGGGGGTGCACCTATGAGACGGGAAACTGCAAATTTTTCCATATATTCGCTCATGTCGATGCGAACCAATGCATCCTCCGTATCGAACAAATACTTCGCAAGAACCTTTGCCAGGTGTGTTTTTCCGACACCAGTCGGCCCCAGGAAGATGAATGTGCCAATCGGTTTATTCGGATCCTTGAGCCCTGCCCGGTTACGCCTGATGGCTTTGACCACCTTTTTGATGGCGTCAGTCTGGCCGATCACTGAATATTCCAATTCGGCTTCCATATTAATCAGGCGGTCACTTTCATTTTTGGCAATCCGCTGAACCGGGATACCTGTCATCATGGCAACAACTTCTGCCACATTTTCTTCGGCAACGGTCTGGCGGTTCAGCTTGGCATTTTCATCCCATCTCTTTTTCTCCCGTTCGAGGCTGTCCTGCAGTTTTCTCTCGGTATCCCTCAGATCAGCAGCTTCTTCGAATTTCTGGCTGTTGATGGCTGCCATCTTCAATTTCCGGGTCTCTTCGATCTGGTTTTCAACCCTTACAATTTCATCAGGGACGTTGATATTTGATATATGAACACGGGCCCCGGCTTCATCCAGGGCATCGATGGCCTTATCAGGAAGATACCTGTCGGTAATATACCTGTTTGTAAGCGAAACACATGCCTTTATCGCATCATCGGTATATT
Organism: uncultured Draconibacterium sp.; assembly: GCA_964590675.1. Classification (GTDB taxonomy): domain Bacteria; phylum Bacteroidota; class Bacteroidia; order Bacteroidales; family FEN-979; genus CAIVAT01. The sequence goes on along the minus strand of CAZPWZ010000014.1, from coordinate 16,955 downwards.
TCACCAGGTGATGATCCTCGTACTTCTCCTTGATATTATTAAGGATTTCAACTGTCTCATCAGGTGAAGTCGGATCGACAAGTACTTTTTGAAAACGACGTTCAAGGGCGCCGTCTTTTTCAATATACTGCCGGTATTCATCCAGGGTTGTGGCGCCGATACACTGGATGTCGCCGCGCGCCAGTGCCGGCTTGAACATATTAGAAGCATCCAGCGAACCGGAGGCATTACCCGCTCCAACGATGGTATGAATCTCATCAATAAACACGATGATGTTAGGATTTTTTTCCAGCTCATTCAAAACGGCCTTCATCCTTTCTTCAAACTGTCCTCTGTATTTGGTTCCGGCAACCAGCGATGCCAGGTCGAGGGATACCAGGCGTTTGTTGAACAGCGCCCTGGATACCTTCCTCTGAACAATTCTTAAAGCCAGTCCTTCGGCAATGGCTGATTTTCCTACACCTGGTTCTCCGATTAAGATCGGGTTATTCTTTTTACGCCTGCTCAGGATCTGCGCGATGCGCTGTAATTCTTTTTCACGGCCAACGATCGGATCAAGCCGTCCCTCTTCAGCAGCCTTGGTTATGTCGCGGCCAAAATTATCCAGTACCGGCGTTTTTGACTTTGAGTCCTGTGGTTTCTTTTGACTGCCGCTGAAACTTTTACCGCCTTCATCAGGATCCTCATCGTCTTCATCTTTCGGCAGAATATCCTGCGGATCAAACCTGGGTTCTTCGCTGCCGCTTGTAAGAATGGCTTTCAATTCATCCTTCACGGAATTATAATTCACCCCAAAAACGGCAAAAGTCTTTGTAACGAGATTGTTTTCATCCTTCAGAATGGCAAGAAGCAGGTGTTCGGTACCAATGAGTTCACTATTGAAAAGTTTGGCCTCCAGGTAGGTTATCTTCAGGGCACGCTCGGCCTGCTTGATCAACGGCAGGTTTTCGCTGCCGGCTGGTTTTTCCTTATGACTGGCGACTGCCAATTCGACCTTTTTCCTGACCTCGGCAAGATCGACACCAAGATTACGCATGATGCGGATGGCCAATCCTTCCCCTTCCCTGATGATACCCAGGAGGAGATGCTCCAGTCCGATATAATCATTGCCTAGTCGCTGGGCCTCTTCCCGGCTATATATCAAAACGTCTTTTACACGTTGTGAGAATTTTGCTTCCATAAAATGCTCTTTATCAATATAAGATGGTAACAATGACAAAAATCGAACCACTTTTTTCAGGGCCCGATTGTCAATGCATTCAAAAGTACAATCGAATTCGCTAATTAAAAGCGGAATGCCCTTAATTTATTAACACTTTCATGTTAGTAAGAGACAAAAATAATTATCAGGAATCCATGGAATTAAGTGGGAATTTTGTTACCTTCGTAACATAATTTCAGGTATTTTATCTATCTGAAAACTAATCATATAACTAATGGTGAGAGACGATATGGAATCGGGAGAAAAAATAGTTCAGGTCAATATTGAAAATCAAATGAAAACTGCCTACATTGATTATTCAATGTCGGTGATTGTACAGAGAGCATTGCCCGATGTGCGGGATGGTTTGAAGCCGGTGCACTGGCGCGTTTTATTTGGCATGTATGAGTTGGGAGTCCTTTCAAACAGGGCTTATAAGAAATCGGCGAGAATAGTAGGGGAGGTTCTTGGGAAATTTCACCCGCATGGCGATACGTCAGTTTATGATGCAATGGTGAGAATGGCCCAGGAGTGGAGTTTGCGCTATCCATTGGTTGACGGGCAGGGGAACTTTGGGTCCATGGATGGAGATAGTCCGGCCGCAATGCGATATACCGAAGCCCGTCTTCAAAAGATCGCAGAAGAAATGGTTGCTGACATCGAAAAAGATACCGTTGATTTCCAGCTGAACTTTGATGATACCCTGAAAGAGCCGACTGTAATGCCGTCCCGCATACCCAACCTGCTGATCAACGGTGCATCCGGGATCGCGGTAGGCATGGCAACCAACATGGCTCCACATAATCTCAGTGAAGTCGTTGACGGCATCATTGCATATATCGACAACAGGGAGATTACGATCCCTGAATTGATGAAATTCATCAAAGCCCCTGATTTTCCTACCGGTGGGATCATATACGGATATGATGGCGTGAAAGATGCGTTCGAAACAGGCCGGGGAAGGATTGTTGTTCGTGGGGAGACCAATATTGAACAGGATGACCACGGGCGTGAAAAGATCATTGTCACCTCAGTACCATACCAGGTTAACAAGGCTGAAATGATCAAAAAAACAGCCGACCTGGTGAATGATAAAAAGATCGAAGGCATTTCGGATATCCGCGATGAATCTGACCGTAACGGTGTCCGTATCGTTTATGAACTTAAACGTGAAGCTATTACAAACGTAGTGCTGAATAAGTTGTACCAGATGACGGCACTGCAAACATCCTTCAATGTCAATAACATCGCTCTTGTCAAAGGAAGGCCGATGATGCTGAATCTGAAGGATATGATTGTTCATTATGTTGAGCACCGCCATGAGGTAGTACTCCGCAGAACCAAATATGATTTGGCTGAGGCGCTGAAAAGGGCACATATCCTTGAGGGATTACTTATTGCGCTTGACAATCTTGATGCAGTAATCACCCTTATCAGGGCATCACAGACACCGGATGAGGCAAAAGCCGGATTGATGCTGAACTTTGGTCTGAGTGAAATCCAGGCCAAGGCGATCCTGGACATGCGGTTACAGCGGTTAACCGGGCTGGAACGTGACAAAATCAAAGAGGAATACGCAGAATTGATGAAATTGATTGATTTTCTGAACAGCATCCTGGCAGATGAATCACTTCAGATGAATATTATCAAGGATGAGTTGCGGGATATCAAGGAGAAATTCGGGGACGAGCCAAGATCACAGATTGTTTATGCAGCCTCCGACTTCAGGATTGAAGACACCATCCCTGATGAAAATGTAGTTATCACCATCTCTCACATGGGCTACATCAAACGGACTCCCCTATCTGAATATCGTGTGCAGAATAGGGGAGGGCGTGGCGTAAAAGGCTCAGACATCAGGGATGAGGATTTCCTTGAACACCTTTTTGTAGCCACCAACCATAACTACCTTCTCTTTTTCACAGAAAAGGGCAAGTGCTTCTGGCTCAGGGTTTATGAAATTCCTGAAGGCGGAAAAACTTCAAAGGGCAGGGCGATCCAGAATCTCATTAACATTGAGCCCGACGACAAGGTGAGGGCCTTTATCAATGTGAAAAACCTGAAGGATGAAGATTACATTTCTTCGAACTTCATCATCCTGGCTACCAAGAAAGGCACCATCAAAAAGACCTCCCTGGAAGCATATTCCCGTCGAAGGCAGAACGGCATCAATGCCATCACCATCAATGAAGGCGATCAGCTGCTTGAGGCAAAACTGACACAAGGTACTGACGAAGTGGTCATGGCGCTGAAATCGGGCCGTGCCATCCGGTTCAACGAAAAAACCGTTCGCCCGATGGGACGCAACGCTGCAGGTGTGAGAGGGATTTCATTCTCTGGTGTCAACGATGAGGTGATCGGCATGATTTGCATCCCCCTGGATAAAAAATGTGAAGTGCTGGTTGTTTCGGAAAACGGTTATGGCAAGCGTTCGGATCTGGATGACTACCGTGTGACAAATCGTGGTGGCAAGGGGGTGAAAACCCTTAATATTACAGATAAGACCGGAGCCGTAATTGCTGTGAAGGATGTCACAGATAGTGATGACCTGATGATCATCAATCGTTCGGGTGTTATCATTCGCATGGCTGTTGCAAACCTCCGGGTGATGGGACGTGCCACCCAAGGAGTTCGCCTGATCAAGATTGATGACGGCGATTCAATTGCTGCTGTAGCAAAAGTTGATGTGGAAGTTGCACCCGAGAACGGGGAGGAACCTATTCTGGAAACAGGTGAGGATTCCGGGGAAAATATCAGCAGTATCTTAGAGGATCCAATTGTGAATAATGAAACAGAAGAGCCTGGAACTGAAAATTAATTTGATATTCGTAGTTTATAATAGAAGGGTATTTTTTATCTTTGCCGGCTGAAAATCAATTCAAAAGTATCATCCTAATAATCCAATCGATGAAAAAAATTGCCTTACTTTTGGTTTTGGTAACCTCCATTACCATTGCATTCGGACAGAAAAATGTCCGTCAAACAGCTTCTAATTACCTGAAATCAGGAAAATTAGATAAAGCTATGGAAGCCATCAACCAGTGTGTGTTGGATCCAAGTACAGCTCAGGACGCCAAATCATGGCTCATCAGGGGCAATGTGTATCTTGAAATTGCGAATACCAAGGAGGCGAATTTCAAGAGCCTGGATCTGGATCCGTTAACCAAAGCATTGGAATCTTATCAGAAAGCGATAGAATTTGATGCTAAAAAGGAGTACTACGATGAGATTTTCAATAAACTCAATTTCCAGCGGAACAATTATTACAATGCTGGTGTTGACGAGTATAATAAAAAGAACTACAAGGAAGCGATGATTAATTTCGGAAAAGGGGCAGAAGTTCTTGAACTTGCCAAAGTTTCCGATACCATCTCCATACTCAACGCTGCCACCTGCGCATCCCTTGCTAATGAGCGTGAAGCCGCCAAGTCATATTATATCAAATTGTTAAAGGAAGACTATAAAGCAGCTGCTGTATTTATTACGTTATCAGACCTTTATCGGGTAGATAAAGATTCCGCAAATGCACTTAAATATGTCAGGATGGGACAGCAGTTGTATCCGAATGATCTCAGGTTATTTTTATCAGAAACAAATATATACCTGACATTCAACAATACGGATAAAGCCCTTAAAAACCTCCAGGTTGCCATGGCAAAAGATTCTGCTAATTATTCTGTTGCCTTTGCCCTGGGGACGATTTATGACAATATTTCAAATGATACCAGCAAGACAGCAGTTCAACGGAATGAGGCATTTGAAAATGCTGTTGCCTCTTATAAAAATTCAATTAAGCTGAACCCGGAGTATTTTGAAGGAAATTATAACCTGGGAGCATTATTTGTGAATAAGGCTGCTTCAATCAATGATGAGGCCAACAAACTTCCACTTGATGCAACTGCTCAGTACGAAAAGTTAAAGAAGGAGGCAGACAATTATCTTGAGCAGGCATTGCCATACCTGGAGAAGGCAACCCAATTACAACCAGCCGATCTGAACACACTGATGTCGCTAAAGCAAATTTATGCGCGTACGAATAAGACAGAGAAGATGAAGGAGGTACAGGAGAAAATAAACGCGGCTCAGAAATAGGGCAGGATTAAAAAAACCAGGAGAATTGTTTAAGAAGGACATTCTCCTGATTTTTTACATTTGCTATTTAACATAATATTAATTATAAGACAAATGTAATTGTGTAAAATATTGATTACTATGTAATTAAAAACATGCAATAATTTGGGCAAAATTTGCAATTGCCTGATAATCGTTCAACTCCTATTCAACACCTTTTTGTTGAAAAATCATCAGTCAGTTACAGAAATAGAATTTGCAATAATCAGAATTTAATCGACAACTCCAGGTGTCCTCCCAAACCATCTTTAATTATCCGCTGCAAAGTTGAAAACCGGATATCTTTTAAATCCTTCTCAAGCTTTGAGATATAAGATTTGTTTGTGCCGGCAAGTATCGCAACTTCTTCCTGGGTCATCCCCTTCTCTTGTCTGGCCTGTTGAATTAACACCCCAAGTTTGAAGGCTTCATACCCAGCTTCCAGTTCGTCTCTTTTCTCAGTTCCTTTAACTCCATATTCTTTATCCACGAACTGACTGAGACTTGTGAGATTTTTATTTGCTTTCATAATATTCCTTTCTGATTTTTTCTGCCATGTTTAATTGACTTTGTGGCGTCTTTTGCGTTTTCTTTTGAAATCCGTGTCCGACGATGATCAACTTGTTTTTATCAAAGAAGGAAAAAATGCGAAAAATGTCGTTTCCCGATTGAACCCTGATTTCATAAAGTCCATCGCTCCCTTCAACATGCTTGAAATAGATCTCCGGAATTTTGTCAACATCTTCTATCACTTTTAACGTCCAGATAATCCTTTTCTTAACCTTTGGCCTCTGTATGTCATAGAAGTCTCTGAAGTAGTTTTTGAAAAAGAAAAGTTGTCGTTTTGAATTCACAATGCAAATATACGATAAAAGTAGTCCGATTGAACAACATTAATACAAATCATTCTTATTAATCCTTAGCACCTTCGAAATTTTGAAAGCCAAAGGCAAAAGCTATAGAATTCCTTGTCAGTATATTATCATTTTACCAATTGATATATCTGTGCCTGAAATCACTTTTATTATGAACAGACCTTGTGAATCGGTGAACCACACTTTTGCAAGATCCGGATCAGACGCTCCTTCAAATTATTAAACTTCAGTTTACCTCATTATTGGAAATACAATGTGAGTTTCCCACTTGGAGGTATCTTTTTCAATCGCAGGACTGGTAATATAAATCTCAGTCGGTCCACCAGTTTCCGTTTTACCGGCTTCTTTTATGTATTGAGCAAGCGCCCTGTAAACAGGTTCGGTTTTGCTGTATGCTCCATGATGAACTGCCTGGACAGCCAGATGCGCGGGAACGTTCATAACCTGGATCCTGCCTTTCCCCTTTTCCGCCTGCTCGACCGGTAAGCAAATATTCATAACGGAGAACATGGTCACAGAGTCCCATCTCAGGTATGTCGCAAACGGATATCCTTTCTGAACCAGTTTTGCCTCCTTCAGAAATCCGTAAAGCTCCGTATAGGCTTGTCCCATGATCTTTTCATATTCATTGGGTCCAGCCGAATCCATAACCATGATCACGGTTTGTGCCGGAATTACCACCTCCTCAATCTTAGGCCAGTTTGCACGGATTTCAGAAATCAGTTTCAGTTTGGCCAGACCCTTTTCAAAATCGGGTCCCATCATCCGGTCCATTAATCGTCCCATGTAACGGCTCAGCGGGTTATATCCAAGGTCGCCTTCATCAAACCACGACACCTTGCATGAATCCCCAAGTTGTTCGATTACAATTTTCCCTTTTGACATGTACTTGCCATCATCGAATGCGAGGTCATAGGCAACAAGCTGCCCTGGAATCAGTTCCCGCGCTGTCATCTCCCCCTGGCCCAATTTTTCACCTTTCCATTTCCATGATGTGCCAACCTTCCCGGCAGCTCCCCTTATTTCAAAAACGGCAGTAGTATCAAACTCTTTTGTCCATGTAACCCAGAGATGCCAAAGGTCGAAATTACTGGTCAGACCATAAATAATTTCCGGATTCGATTTAATGACGGTACTCCTTTCAACCTTATAGGTCTTTGGCAAGAGAAATGCAATTACAACTATCACGGCAATTATACCTATTGCCCAGTAAACAATTTTAACTACAGTTTTCATATGATTTCAAGTGTTAATGATTTGTATTTAATGGCCATAACGTTCCACTTTGTAATGTAAAATTAATCCAAATAAAATATTTGACAAATCTTCAACAGAAATATTCCTATTTTTGTGCCCTAACATAATTCTCCTGAATGAAAATTGCTGTTACCGGTGCCAACGGGCATGTCGGTGTAAATCTTTGTAAATCCCTCACAGAGCAAGGCCACCAGGTCAAAGCGTTTACCCATCATCATTCACAGGGACTTCAGCATCTTCCTGTTCATATAATTCATGGTGATGTATTGAACAAACAGTCGATCGGTCCCCTGCTGGATGAGGTTGAGGTTGTTTTTCATCTTGCTGCAAGAATTTCGATCACAGGTGATCCTGACGGCATGGTACAGCGGATCAATGCTGAAGGGACCCGAAACATGGTACTTGCTGCAGCTGAGTTTAAGGTGAAACGATTCATCCATTTCAGTTCCATTCATGCATTCCGGCAACACCCGATGCATGAGCCTCTCGATGAAACCAGGCCCTTGGTTGAAAATGAGGGTTTTGCTTACGACCGGTCCAAGGCGACCGGTGAGCGGACCGTGATGGAGGCTGCAAAAAACGGACTTGATGCCATAGTATTAAGTCCGACAGCCATTATTGGGCCAGCTGATCCTGAGCCGTCACTCATCGGAACTGCAGTGGTTGATATTTACAATCATAAAATTCCTTCACTGGTTCCTGGCGGGTATGACTGGGTTGATATACGGGATGTTGTGGATGCGGCAATTTCGGCAATCGACAAGGCACGAACTGGTGAAAAATACCTGCTTTCGGGGCATTGGCATAGTTTGGAGGAGTTTTCCAGGTTAATCCAGGAACATTCAGGCAGAAAAACAGTGAACACTGTGCTTCCAATGTGGATTGCAAGATTCGGATTGCCTTTCATCACATTATACAGTAGGTTATCAGGGACTAAACCCTTGTATACCAGTGAATCCCTGACGATCATTTCGGAGGGGAACCGTATGATCAGCAATGCAAAAGCACGGGAAGAATTGAATTTTAACCCGCGTCCCCTGACAGAAACCATTAACGATTTCCTTGTCTGGCTAAAGGCCAACACACACATTCAATAAGCATTATATCATGACTGAGTCTACTTTTTTCCTGATCGTCTATGCCTGGATTGCCATTGCCATATTCATATTTCCTGTCGTCATCAGGGTTGTTGCACCATATGGCCGGCACACTACCCGGAAATGGGGTGCAATGATTGACAACCGGGTGGGATGGATACTGATGGAGTTGCCGGCATTGCTTGTTTTTGCCAGCTTTTACCTGTTCGGATCAGGCAGCCGCCCGTTTGTAACCTGGATATTCTTTGCATTGTGGGTTTTTCATTATATCAACCGCACCCTGATTTTTCCATTCAGGCTTCGCACTAAGGGAAAAAAAATGCCGCTTGCCATCGTTTTCATGGCCATCGGGTTCAATTTTGTTAACGGTTTTATCAACGGGTATTACCTGGGTTCCATGGCAACAGAAGCGGTATACCCCATAACCTACCTGGCCGATCCCAGGTTTATCGGCGGCATTGCATTATTTATTTTCGGGATGTTCATCAACTGGCAGTCCGATGGTATCCTGATCCACTTAAGGAAGCCTGGTGAAACGGGTTATGTTATCCCACAGAAGGGTTTTTTCAGGTTTGTTTCCTGCCCTAATCACTTTGGTGAAATTGTTGAATGGTCGGGTTTTGCATTAATGACCTGGTGTTCGCCGGCACTGGCGTTTGCTGTATGGACGCTGGTAAATCTGATGCCCAGGGCGCTGCATCATCACAAATGGTACAGGGACACTTTTCCAGAATATCCATCCAGTAGGAAAGCACTTCTTCCGTATATTCTTTAAATTTTTCGCGAATTCAACGGCCGTTAAAACACCGATGGGAACCACCTCTGGCCGAAGTGGTTCCCATCCCGTTATCCTATTGGCCGTAGCCAACCGGAGCGTGCAAACTACGGTTATTCTGGTTGACTTACTCAGTCGACGGGGTTTGACCCCCTGCCCTTTCGTTCCGGTTCTTCACCGCGGCTGCCATTGCGGGCAACTCTGGTGGCGAACCCTGCTTCAAAAACCTGCTCTTCATAGGCCAAACCTTGTGAATTTTGCCTCTTCATCGCGTGAGGGAGTGCCTGGTACCTTTCGGATCCTACTTTCGCCTTCCAATTTTTGATGCAGACCTTTTATCGCTCGATTGCGGATCAAATATACCATCACTGATATGCGGAAAGCAAGTTTTTCCGGCTTCAGATTTGAACAAGTTGCGCACAGCAGTTATTAACAAAATGTTAATAACTTGGCATGAGTAACATACTGATATATAGTTTGATGAAAAAACAAGGGAAGATAATGTGAATTAAATGTCAGGAACTTGTTAATTACTCCACCGCGACGGTCAAACCACGGAAAGTCATTTCATCACACATGGGCTTGATTTCATAATAACCACCTGCCTTTACGCTGCACTTGCCTTTGAAGTGGGCAATCATGGCGCATTGTTCGGCCTGTTCAGGCTCATGGTTACATATTTCGATGAGCGACTGAATAACAAAATCGAAGGTATTCACATCATCATTATAAAGGACCAGGTCCCTGAGAATATCTGCACCGTCCTGGCTGTGTGGTAAAAGTTTGTCTTTCTGCTTGACCATTAAGAATGATTTTCGTCTGCAAAATTACGAATAATATGGTATCAAACCTGTACCTTTGATTTGATATTCCCTGTGAGGTTATGGAGTTTACCGAATTCATCCTTCTGCTTGAAGATCGCCTGAAAAAGTCCCTTCCAGGCCGGCCGGCTCAATTGAAGATGTCATCCATGGCCAGGATCCAGGAATTGATAAACATCATGCCCTCGCCAGATGCACGGCAAAGCAGCGTACTAATCCTGCTTTATCCGCTGGATGGGGAAATCGGGCTGGTGCTGATGCTTCGTCCTGAATACCAAGGGATACACAGCGGCCAGATCAGCTTACCCGGTGGAAAATATGAAGAAAGTGATGAAAGCCTGGTCTTTACAGCATTGCGGGAGGCCAATGAGGAAATTGGCATCACCCCTTCGCAGGTACAAATTATAGGACAGCTCACCGAAATGTATATTCCACCGAGTCATTACCTGGTTACCCCTGTTGTTGGTTACCAGGCAACAAGACCTGTATTTAAGGCTGATCCGAAAGAGGTGGCACGCATTATCGAGATCAGGCTTTCTGACCTGCTGGATGATAAAAAAGTACAGTTGAAGAAAATGAAGCTTCGGCTTGGAATAACACTTAAGGTTCCCTCCTTCTTTATCGATGATAACATCATCTGGGGTGCAACAGCAATGATCTTAAGTGAATTAAAAGAAATAATCGAGGAAATAAGGGGGAGCTATTAAGCCTACTTGGTGCTGCTTTTCGTAAAGCAGAATGAACCCGGTATCCGGCCTGTTACATATTGCCTGACAAGCTTTCCACTGACATTATACTGGTAAGCTGTGCCATTCTGCACATAATCCTTGGCATCACTGACATAAATATTGCCTGTATTGGGATGGATAGCCAAGCCGTAAAAAAGCCGGCCTTCTGAAGCGATCAGCGGAGTTTCAGGCAAGGCAGCGGCAGTTACCGGGATCTGGTAAACACCTCCCTTAATATAATACATGGTATCGCCCGAAGCGTTTATGCATAAGCGGCTGGGAACCTCCTTGGGATTCGGGAAGGTGAATACTTTTTCGACCTGCCGTAATTCCGGGTTGATACGCAACAGTGTTGGCGCTTCGAAATTATCATAACCTCCGGAGCAAAGCACCCATACTTTCTCTTTTTTATCAATTACAATACCGATCGGTTCTTTGCCGGTTTCAATGCTGTCGACGATGGCATCAATTTTTGTGTCGATGACATAAACCTGAGCCTTGCGCAGTGAACTTGGTTCATTGAAACTGCCGATGGATGTGACAAGCATATACTGATTATACCTTATCAGGCTCTCTGTCCAGCTCGAAGTGCTGATTGTTCCTGTGATTGAATTGGTTTGCAGGTCGATTATAGAAATATTTTTTTGCAGATTCGTCGCATAGGCTTTATTCGAATCGACGATTTCAAGATGGCGGGGTGAATTGAGTCCCGTAATTGACTTGACCGATTTAAAATCCCTGAGTGAAACGACTTCGATCCGGTTTGAGTTGTTAATCACCACGTAACCCAGGTTACGGGCTATTTTCATGGATTCAGCGACATCGCCGAGACTCCGGTCGTTCGACTTTCTGAAAATATCCTGAATAACAGTATTGGTTTTATTATCTACGAAGGTTACAGAGGCATTGCCCCAGTTGTAGTTTCCTTCATTAACAATGAAAATTCCGTTTTCAAAGCTGGTAGGGGCAGTTGTAGTATCAACAGGATCAATGATTTGCTCACGAACTGGTTCCTTGGAACATGAGGCAGAAAGTAGTGTTAGGACAAGAATGGCGCAGCTTAATGGGAAATGATATATCTTTTGGTGTATTTTATTCACTTTCAGCATGTTTGATTCATACTATTCAATGCGCGAGTCAGGAAGTGAGAACTTTAGCGTGAATGCATAATTTATTCCGGGCATCGGCCGGCTTGCTATTGATTGATAATCCAGGTTCAGCAGATTATTAATTTCAAGCTGTAAAGATAAAATAAAATTTCTCAAACTGATATTTTTACCCAAAATAATATTGGATAAGTTATAAGCAGGCATGTAGGATAAATTATCCTTGCCTGTATACCTGTCACTTGTGTAGGAAAAGTTATAAATCGCATAGAACTTCCAGCGTTCAACAGATGCTGTTGTATTGAATGTATGAACAGGCACATATATCAGCTGTTTTCCAATTTTACCATCCTCAGGATTATTTGTTTTTTCGTAGGTCGAGCGGCAAAAGTTGTAGTTGTTTTTCAGGCCGATGTTAAAATGAAATATCTCCATCCTGAAATTCAGTCCTGCTTCAATTCCGCGCGAAAGGACCTGATCGACATTTTCGGGTTTCCAAAGACTGCTTCCTTCAACGGGAAGCCAGGTAATCATATCGTATATCCATGAATAGTAACCAGTGATGTTCGCTTCAACAAAAAAATCATTGTTCCTGGATTTTACATTGTAAGTTGATCCTATTTCGGTCGTATAATTTTTTTCCGGCTTCAGATCGGGATTCCCGGACAGTTCCCAGAACATGTCGTTGAGCGTTGGAACGCGGTAATTCCTGGCAAAGTTTGCGGAAAAGGCAAGATTTATCTTGTTTACCGGGCGATACTCCAATCCAATTGCAGGAACAAGCGGGATGAATTTCCCATCGATCAGGTCCTCGCGCAACACCATGGATGTTTTAATTTTTTTCCCAATGTCGTAGTTCAATTCCATAAACAAACTGGTTGTGCTTCGGGTTTTTAAGCCATCGTAGGAGTCGGCCAGTACCCAATCGTGGGTATAATCGATTCCCGGCCTGATGGTCAGGTTGGGAATCCCGGTGTATGTGAACCGGATCCGGTTAATCCAGGAATTACATTGATAGGTGGCATCAATGAGCGATCCCTGGATATAGTGCATATATTGAGATACCAGCGCCGACCTTACCAGGAGGTTGTATTGCCTGGAAACCATTTTATACTCAAGGATTGCTCTCAGGGCATTGTCCTTTTGTGACTCTTCGCTGTTGATCTCTGATTTTGAGACGGGAGGTGGCAGATTCCGGAAACTGTTGTTGTACCATATTTTTCCTGAGAAGAGGTGTTTATCAAGAAGTTTCCAGAAAAATTCCTGTGAAATATCATAAAGCTTGCTGGATGCGTTCTGCTGCCGGACGATCGCCCCGGTATCATTTTTAAATGGAAAATCATTCAATGCCGAGGCATAATTAAACTTTGTATGGGACTGGAATGATCGTCCGCCCGTGACAGCTTTAACATTTGTCGTATAGCTGTCGAAACTTGCGAGTGTCTGGGCTACTGTAGCATGAAAACGATTATTCCAATCGGGGCTGGTTACCAGGTCGATGACCCCGCCAAATGCACCACTTGTGCGTGATATCCCTGCAGCGCCATACAAAATCTCAAGTCCGTCGAACTGGGAAACCTGGATTTGAGAGAAATCAACCTGCCCCAGCATGGGTGAGTTAAGATTGATCCCGTTCCATTCAACCTGGGTGTGTTGTGCAGTAGTGCCCCTGAATGATGACGTGGCGAGCGTGTTACTGCCATAGGATTTAATAAATATGGTGGAATGCTGCGACAGGATTGTTGAAAGGTTGGCATTCAACTGGGGAATCAGGATCGATGAATCAATTTTTGATCGCTTAAATCCCTGGTTGTCAATAATAAAACTGGATTTTATCTCCAGTTCAGGCAGGCTTAAGGTATCATTCAGGTTTTGAGCATGGAGCAACGATGTGATTTGAATGCAGCTGACAAATACCAGGATGAAAGCAAAATATTTGTGAAGGTTGGTCAACGATGGGGTGCAGCTCAGAAATCTAAAATTTAATTATTTTTTTGGTAATGGAGGTTCCATCCCGGAACGAGCAGTTTACCATATAAACACCTGCAGAAAATGTTGACAGATCCAGTTCCGCTTTACCGGCAATCTCCACATCCAGAAGCAGCTTACCGAAAAGATCGGTCATGTGCAGTCTCATTTTTACCAAAGCCGTTGATTCAATGATGATCTTATCCTTCACCGGGTTAGGATATAATTGAATAGCGCCAGATAAGGCTCCTTCAGCAAAACCTTCCGTTGTATTATGAATTACGCCGATTGCATCAAGGTCAAATCCTCCGGTATCGAATGGCGTAGGCCAGGGATCATTGATAATATGGCCCTGTGAATCCATTGTGGCATAAGGCGGAACAATGCATCCCCCGGCATCGGAGATGCGGATATGTGTGATGTGGTTCAGGTCTATCCCAGCACTGTCGGTAAGATCATCGAGGTCGAATGGCGTTCCGTAACCCATCCTGTACTTTCCGGCTAGGTTGTGTATTTTGGTCGCATCAATCGTATCAAAAGTGCCAACCTGCATGTTTTCACCAGTGAGGGAAATCGATGGAAACCTGACATACCGGATCCCGTCGGAACTAACATCGACAAATCCCAGTTCCAGGAACGAGTCGCCAAATGAATTTTCGAACACCGCAAAATCCGGACCTTGCCCATTGATAACGGGGATGTCAAAGAAAAGCAACGCGCTTCCATGGTCGCCAAGGCTTATGACAAGTCCATCGGCCGGACCACTGCCGTAAAGGTAACTTCCGTAGGTTGCTTTGTTAACCTCATTGTAGGTGACTGTTGTGTCGGCCATATTGATATAACCGCGCACGATTTCACAATCGGACGCCCAGCCGATTAGAATGGAGCTGTCCATATGAATGGCCGTTGTCCCTGGCCGTCCTGCCGGAGGAGGGAACTGGGCATGCAAGTATGGCGACAAAAAAAAGGCGCTGATCAACAAAATGAACCTGGAAGCAACAATTTTCATTCTTTCGGATTTTTCCCTGGCTTGACCGGACAAATGTAGAAAAAAAACGGATCGTTACTATAAATTTATTAAATTTGCCTGATAGGTCCATTCTGCAAATCAAGACTTAATGCGCACAAAAAGAGTAATATCCATTGGCCTGGTGCTGTGTTTTTTCATGCTTACCATTGCAACCTCCTCCTGCAAATCAAGGAAAAGTGTTTGTGCCTCGAACGGACAAAGTAAATCGGTAAAAATGAAGAAAAACCGCAGTAACTATGGAAAACTTTATGACTTCAAGTCAAGACCGGTGGGAAAATCCTATGTAATCCGCAATCGCAGGTAAATTATTTTTCATAAAACTCTTCATGTTCCGGATAATACATTGTCTCCTTTGATTTATCAACGGGAAAGGTGAAAAATGTAAGCAATCCTCTGGCACACAAAATATTTTTACCATTATATAAATTAACCTCTATATCGGCAAGGTTCCTCCTCATCCCAATAAGTTTTGAACGCAGGGTGATCGGGCCTTCATCCATTCCAACAGGTTTAATATACCGGAATTCTGCTTTTGATGTGAATCCCGATGTTTGTACCTTGACATAAACGGTCCAGCTTGCAATTTCATCCATCAATGTGGCCTGGATCCCTCCATGGAGTATATTGAAATAGCCCTGGAAATTCAGATCAGGGTTCCAGTGACTTACTATTTCGTCAGCCTCTTCAACAAAAGTCAGGTGCAATCCAAGGGGGTTATCAGGGGAACAGCCAAAACAGTTATACCCTTCGAGCCTGGTAAAGGGATTTTTCAGCCTCTTCATTGCTATTTTTTCTTTTGTTCCTGACCATTTTTATACCTGGTCACTGTTTTCACCTTACCCAGCTCATCATATTCTGTCCATGGACCTTCCTTTTCACCGGCGACATATTTCCCGGAGATTTTCAGTTTCCCGTTACGGTAAAACTCTTTAGAATCGCCTGAAAGTTTGTTGTCCTGATAATAATATATTGACTGAACCGAATCGTTTTCGTAGTAGGTTTTCTGGACGCCATCGAAATTACCGTTCAGATAGTGGTAGGTGGCGATCATCCTGCCATTCTTGTTAAACCATTTTGTGAATCCATTTTTTTGGTCATTGGTGAAATTGGATTCTTCCTGGATCTTTCCGTTTTCATAATATTGCCGGAACAACCCGTTTTTTTTGCCAAATGCATATTCACTTTCCGAAAGGGGAGTTTCGCTGAACTGGCCATAATAGATGGTCTGACCATGTGCCAATCCGTTTTTAAAATTTTCGACCAGGGTCATTTTCCCTTTCCGGTCAAATTGGATGGAAATGCCATCCTTTATGCCGTTTGTAAAATATTCAATCTTATAAATTATACTGTTGGAATAGTAAGTTACCCAGTTTTTTACCTTCATATTGGAAACGTACTCTCCTTTCAACATCAGATCTCCCTGTTTTTCGATCCAGTAACCTGTTTTTTTGCCCTGGACATCCATTTTGTTTGCCGTATCAGGAATTTTCATATCGTTGGCTTCAACCTGCGCATAACCGGGGTTAACAAGGAGCATGAATAATGAGAAGGTAAATGATGCAAGAATTTTCATGAGATTTTGATTTTGATTTGCAAATTTATTGCAATTCTGCATATAAATCAAAGCTTTCAGCACGGGTGACCGTAACATTGCAGAAGGAGCCCGGGAGAATGCTTTTTGCCCCGGAGATCAGCACTTCATTATCAACTTCCGGGGAATCAAATTCGGTACGGGCAATACAGTATTCCCCTTCCAGGCGGTCGACAATGGTTTTAAATGTCCTGCCAATTTTATCCTGGTTGAGGGACCAGGAAATTCCCTCCTGCACTGACATGAGCTCTTCCACCCGCTCGATTTTACGTTTTTCCGGAATGGAATCCTTCAGTTTGGAAGCTCCTGTATCTTCTTCATGGGAGTAAGCAAATACGCCAAGGCGGTCGAAGCGGTATTCTTTGATGAAATCCATCAGTTCCCTGAATTCCTTTT
>CAZPWZ010000013.1:0-19948 GCA_964590675.1 uncultured Draconibacterium sp. | reverse complement strand
TGATCATCGGTGTTAAAAAAGGGCGAAGTGATGACTTTCTCATTTAGAATCAGCTTGCTTAAACATTCAGAATCCTGTTCAACTCATCAATTTCAACTGGTTTATTCATATAATAGTCCATGCCGGCCTCAAAAAACTTCGAACGGTCATCCTCAAAAGCATTTGCAGTAATCGCAATAATTTTTACCCTTGATCCGGGTTCGGGTTTCCGTTCAGCTTCAATTCTGCGGATTTCACGTGTGGCGGTAATGCCATCCATCACCGGCATCATGATATCCATTAAAATCGCGTCATAAACATTGGTTTGGAATTTCACAACTGCCGCTGCGCCGTCAATTGCGGCATCAACCTTGTGTCCTGCACGCATTAAAGCAGCAGTAATTAACCTAAGATTGATCGCATTGTCTTCAACAACCAAAATATGCAATGGCACCTTGGATGTATTGGTGGGATTTAAATTCGAATTAATCTCATTCATAATGCTTTATGGATAAAAGCGTATATACTAAAGTATACCTAAAAGGCTGTTTGAATTCCGGAGGGTCTCAAGCAAATTGCTTTTAACATGAATAAAATCATCAACGCCGGCTGATTTCAATAGCTCAATCAGTTCTTTTGGATAACCTGCAACCAAAACCCTGGTGTCAGGATTTGTTTCCTTGATTTTTTGGGCAATTTCAGGGACAATTGCATCGTATTCTTCATCAGAGCTGCAAATAACAACTATTTCGGCTTTCGATTGAAATGCGGCTGCAACTCCTTCATCGATGGTTGAAAATCCCGGGTTATCAAAAATTTCATACCCGGCACAGCCAAAAAAGTTGGTTGTAAACCCGGCACGGGCCCGTAGCATGGCCAGGTTGCCCATGGTGAGCAGAAACACCCCTGGCCGCTTGTTACCCCGGGCAACATGGTTTTCAGTGGCAAGCCTGATCTCTTCGAATGCACGGGCGCCGCGGAAAAGTGTTAGTTTTTTAAATGACGATTCAACGGGTGGAGGCATTTCGGCTGGCTCCCCGATCTTGTCAGCCATTGTTTCCTGTAAATTGGGATACTGGTTGGTTCCCAGGATGACAATTTTGCGCTGTGCAATGCCCATCTCCTTTTGCTGCCTGCTGCGTTCAACTTCTTCCTGAATAAACCCCGATTTGATGCATTCGATCATTCCACCCTTCGATTCAACCTCCTTGAAAAGTTCCCAGGCATGTTGCGCGATTGAATGGGTAAGGTTTTCAATGTAGTACGAACCGGCTCCGGGATCAATTATCTTATCAAGGTAAGCCTCCTCTTTCAATATGAGTTGCTGGTTTCGTGCAATCCGGCGGGAAATTTCATCGGAATCCCTGAATGGCACATCAAATGGCTGCACGGTAATAGAATCGGCGTTTCCCAGCGCTGCTGACATGCCTTCAGTAGTTGTACGCAACATATTAACATATGGATCATAAACCGATTTATTCCACATCGCAGTGGTGGCATGGATATGAAGCCTGAAAGAATCCGGGTTGACCGGGTGATATTGTTCAACCATCCTGGTCCATAATAATCTTGCGGCCCTGATTTTAGCAATTTCCATGAAATAGTTTGATCCGATTCCAAGTGAAAACTGCATATATGGTGCAACCAAGTCAACCGAAAATCCTTTTGAGGTCAAACCGGCTATATATTCATTAGCGGAAGCCATGCTGAAAGCAATTTCCTGGACAAGTGTTGATCCGGCATTCTGAAAATAATGGCCATTGATGGTAACCGCTTTGAAATGAGGAAGTTTTTTATGTATTATATCCAGGAGATATTCAGTCTCTTCCAGATTATGTATCCAGTTTACATAAAACGCTCCTTTTAAAAGAAGGTAACTGATCGGGTCGAAATTGAGAGAGCCTTTGATTTTATCTCCGGCATCGCCGCGGTGGCTTACTTCATACAAAAACAACTCGAGGGTGAGTGGATAGGATTGGGCAGCGATAAAATTGATCCCGGTGAGATTCAGATCAATTCCCTCAAGCAACCGGGACATTTGCTTATGGGTGGAAATTTCGGTCGCTTTCAGGCCAATGGCCCCTGCCCCCCGTTTAATGGCATCAATGGCGAGGGCATTGGTGTTCTCTGTATTCGTAGTATGGAAATCCTGCCTGACGGTCCAGTCATTATTATCCTTCCTCAGGCCCCTCACAAACGGAGAAGTATCCGGAAGGGCGTTCAGGTATTCTAGACCATGCAGGTCCTCAGCGCGGTAATAGGGCCTGACAGAGAATCCTTCATCGGTTTTCCAGACTAGTTTTTTATCATAATCGGCACCCTTGAGGTCGGTATGGATTTTCTCTTCCCATGTGTTGGTAGAAATTGAGGGAAACTCATTAAATAATTTTGATTTCTCTTGATGATCCATGACAAGTTTCTTGATTTTGCGGTTAGTAAGGGTAGTTTGGGTTTTGAAAGTTTTTCGGACTATAAAAGTAACGCAAATTTAAAGAATTCCATAACTTTACGAAAAAAAACCTATGAACCTAGCACTCAGCGGAGCCTCCGGTTTCATCGGGCAGGCCTTGGTCAAAAGGATCCTTGGAATGGGCTGGACTGTTAAGGTAATCGATCGCGATTCCTTCAAAATGCCGGATGAGCAATTTCTGGAAGAAAAAATTGAAGGAACCAATGCAGTAATCAACCTTGCCGGTGTGCCAATAACAAAAAAATGGACCCCGGAATATAAGCAGCAGATCATGGAAAGCCGGGTAACCACCACCCGGAAGATCTCCGATGCAATAACCAAGGCATCGCAAAAACCCGCCGTTTTTATTTCTACTTCTGCCATTGGGATTTACGATTCGATAAACACTCACAATGAAAGCAGCAGCGCCTATGCCGGATCCTACCTGGCAAAGGTTTGTTCTGCATGGGAACCGGAAGCCATGAAAGCAGGAGATTCAACCCGTGTTGTCATTTTCCGGATCGGGGTGGTACTTGGTCGCGACGGGGGGGCACTCTCCAAGATGTATCTCCCGTTCAGCATCGGGTTGGGGAGTAAAATTGGGGATGGTTCACAGCCCGTGTCATTCATCCATATTGATGACCTGATTGAGGCAATTATATTTTCGCTGGACAATCCTTCATTAAGCGGCATCGTCAACGCAGTCACACCATTTCCAACCGATAATGCTGATTTTTCTGACAAGCTGGGAAAGGCACTCAAGCAGCCTGTATGGTTCACCATTCCTGCATTCGCCATGAAGATGTTGTATGGAGAAGGAGCACAGGTTTTACTTGAGGGACAGAAGGTTATTCCTGAAAAATTGATTCAGGCCGGCTTCCGCTTTAAATATCCGACCATGCAGAATGCCCTGATGAAAATTTACCGGTAGATGATCTTCATCTCCCTGATCAATCGATCGGCCCCGGCGACCTTTTCCATCACAAAGAGGCAGTAACGGATATCCAGGGAAATATTCCGGCACTGCTGCGGGTCATAAAAGAGATCGCTCAGGGTTCCCTCCCAGTTACGGTCGAAATTGAGACCTATCAACTCACCATCGGCATTCAGGACCGGACTACCTGAATTTCCGCCGGTGGTATGATTGCTTGCGGTAAATGCAACATGCATCGTTCCATCCTTATCAGCATACTTTCCATAATCCTTTTCCATGAAAAGCTGCTTCAGCTTTGGATTGACCCTGTAATCAAAAACCGTAGTATCCTCCTTTTGCATTACGCCGGCCAGGGTGGTAAAATAATGGTAGTTCACAGCATCTGCGGGCTGATAATCATCCACTTTACCATATGCCAGGCGCATAGTCGAATTTGCATCCGGGTAAAACTTCCTGTTTTGCTGCATCTCCATTAAGGCTGCCATGTATATCCGCTGTAAACTGTCAATGCGGGAGGTAAACTGCATTGCCAACGGGCTGATGTCCTTTTCATTCCGCTCGTATATGCTTGCCATCAGCTGATAGGCCGGATCATTCTCCAATTTCTTCAGTTGTGAAACCTTGTAATTGTCGATAAATCCAAACAGGCGTGTTGAATCAGTGAACAGGGAGGCAGAAAATACCTCTGCAGCGAAAGCCTTATATTTATCCTTATACAAGCGGGTAATCTCATTAAAAACCGTTGGCAGATATTTGTATTCCATACCGGTTGCCATCTCCTGGAGCATAACCGCTGTTACCACCTGGTCGACCGCCGGCTGGTAGTTTTTAAAGAATTCACGGCTTGATTTGGCCAGGGTGGATTTCAATTTTTCAATCTCGGCAGGATTTGTCTCTTGTTTTTTACTTAACCTTACCAGGTCCCTGAAACCGCTGGCAAACCTCACCACCTCAATGCCCTGCCCGGCTTCGCTGATGTAAAGAGCAGAGAGATCGACAGGCCGATATTCCCTGTATGTTGATTGAAATACACCCAGTAAATTTCCATAAGTTGACTTTCTTGATGTTGTCGAGTCTGCCCAGGTTTGAAATTTCCGTTCAAACTGTTCTTTTTCTTTCACGGCATCCACCCGGCGGATTCCCAGTGACTCCCCGATCATTTTTTTCCAGGCGTTGGCAATTCCATTGGCCTTCGAAGCATACTGGATACGTACCAGCCGGCTTTTAAGCATGGCATCCTGAATGATATCGAGACGCTTTTTCCGAAGGCTGATCCTCAGCGGGTTCTCTGAATTGGCAATTAAATCAACTCCGTAGGATGTCAGGTACTCCCTTGTGGTGCCGGGATAACCAATTACAAAAGTGAAATCACCCTTCCGGTAGCCTTTCAGCGAGACCGGCAGGCAGGTTTTTGGCTTGTATGGAACATTATCAGCTGAATAATCAGCAGCCTTGTTATTCTTATCAGCATATATCCTGAAAACCGAAAAGTCGCCAGTGTGCCGCGGCCACATCCAGTTGTCGCTATCTCCCCCGAAATTCCCGATACTGGCAGGAGGAGCACCCACCAGTCGTATATCTTTAAACACCTCATTTACAAACATATAATATTGATTGCCATAGTAAAATGGCCTGATTCTGGCTTCATAATGCGTTCCTTGAACAGCTGCCTTTTCAAGTTTTTCGATATTCCGCTTAATCACCTGCGAACGTTGCAGCTGATTCCATGTTGGATTCACTCCTTCAATTACCTTCGCGGTCACATCTTCCATCCGAACCAGCATCGTAACCGTAACACCCTGGCAGGGAAGCTCTTCTGGAAACGAACCAGCCCAGAATCCATCGGAAAGGTAATCATGCTGTAATGAGCTTTGCCGCTGGATTGCGCCCAGCCCACAATGGTGGTTTGTCAGGATCAGTCCTTCAGATGAAACAATATTGGCCGTACACCCGGTTCCAAATTGTACGATGGCGTCTTTAAGACTGGACTTGTTGATACTGTAAATATCTTCGGCAGTAAGTCTTAGTCCCAGGTCGCGCATCCGTTCCATATTCAGCTGTTCCAGCAACATCGGGATCCACATTCCTTCCTCGGCAAGGGCACCATACCGAAAAAAAACAGATAACAGCAATACGAGGCTGATATTCTTCATTGCGCTTTGAGTTGGAATTTAATGTAACATATCTTTTTTCCCAGGCCCAGCCACCGATTTTCATAATAGGTCTGGATTGTAACAACATCATCGCTGCTACCTGAATGATAGAGATCGTCCGTGGCCCAAATAAGGGAATGATCAAACATTCGGATGACTTCCATGGAATAATTATAGAAAAAAGGATCATCGGTTTTCAGATGAATGATCCCGCCGGGTTGCAGTATGTTTTTATATTTTTCGAGGAAAACCGGTGCGGTAAGCCTGCGCCTTTCCTTTCCCACCTGCGGATCTGGAAAAGTGATCCAGATTTCTGAAACCTCGCCTGGTGCAAAAAGCTGTTCAATATGATCAATCTGGGTTCTGATAAAACCGACATTATTCAATCCCTGTTCTGAAACACTTTTACATCCCCTCCACAGGCGTGCTCCTTTCCAATCGATCCCAATGAAATTCTTTGCCGGATATTTAGCCGCCAGTCCGACAGTATATTCACCTTTTCCGCAACCCAGTTCGAGCACGATGGGATTGTCATTGTTAAAAAACCTGGAATGCCAGTTCGACCGCAATGTATACGAAGGGTAAAGATCGTTGTAGGTTGGCTGGAATAGGTATGGAAAGGAAAGATTTTCCTGGAAATGAATCAATTTTTTTTTCGCCACAAATCAACTAGTTTTTTAGCAGCCAGGCACCGCTGAAATCACCTGATTTTGCTGAAGACAGCAATTGCATTGCCTCTTCCCGCTGTGAAAATGAACCGATGGTCACCCGGAACAAACCCGACTTTGAGCGGTCAAAAATAGAGGCCTGCGTCCCTTTCTCCCTGAGCTCGGAAATATACTTTTCAGCATTGGCCTTCGATCTGAAGGCGCCGACAATAATTACAAAAGAATCCTCCGATCCGCGCGATGGGGATACAGGCTGCGGTTTCGCTGCTGGCTCCACCAGCACCTCATTTTCAACATCGTTCAAGGTAACATCTGCATTCTCTTCTGGTAAAATATCCCCTGATACTTCCGGTTCAAAGGCAGAAGGAACCTGGTCATACTGAAACTGCGGTTCCGGAGCTGTTTGCGGGGCATCTTTTTTTTCGACCAGCGAAGCGGAGGAGAACCTTGAAAATACAGAACTCAGGATCCCGGCATTATTGGAGGGGTCTGAAATGCCCTTTTCATATTGAGTGACACCGATCACTGCCGCAATTCCGATCGGCAAAGCCAGGATCGCAGCCCACTTGAGGGATCGGGGGAATGATATTTTTCTCCCGCCCGGCGATTGTCCGGCTGAAGCAAGCGACCTTTCGCGGCCGATCAAAGTTGCAGTCCTGCTGATTGGAGGTGAAATAAAGGGAGTCAGTCCGAATGCATCCGGCAGTAAATTTGACATCTTGTTCTGTTCAAACTGGATGTTTCCCTCCCTCCCGGAAAAGAGTCGTCCAACCTCGGGAATTACAATGGACTTACCGGCTTTCAAATCATAACGGCACTCCTCGGCAAAATCATCGATTAGTTTGCACGCATCCAGGTATGATGTCCCGATAGCGGCGGCAACAGCATTTGCCAAAAGCCCGTCATTCTGCTTCAGGTTTATATTAAAAAGCAGCTTTTTCGTGGGAGGCTGAAATGAATGATGCACCGGGTCGATGCGCGCCGGCGAATAATTTCCGATGAAGCCTCCAAATCCCGGAATAATCACGCAGTCGTGCATTGACAATAATTCTGCAATACAATTACGGATGTTCATATGCCTGCCTTTTATAAACCGCTAAGATACGGGAATATTGATGACCGATTCAGATCCTGTTAGTAATTTTTAATAAATCTGCCGGGGCATCAATTGCAATACTTTCAAATTCTGTTACATGCGTCTGGATACTGAATCCATTTTCAATCCAGCGCAATTGCTCCAGTGATTCAGCTGCCTCCAGGGGGGTTTCCTTCAGTACAGCAATTTCCTTAAGCACCGACGACTGATAACCATAAATGCCAATGTGTTTATAGTATGTTGCGGCACTAAGCCATGAATCCTGGGCCATGCCGCGCTTAAAGGGGATGGGTGAGCGGCTGAAAAACAGTGCTGAACCATTTTTATCAACGACAACCTTAACAACGTTGGGATTGGCCAGATCTGCGGGATCTGAAATCTTTTTAATGAGTGTTGCAATCTGTATATCTGTGTTTTTAAAACAATTGGCAACCTGGCTGATCTGTTCCGGTTCAATAAATGGTTCATCGCCCTGGATGTTGATGACAAAGTCGTAATACTGCCCCGACTTGCCAAGATTTTCGACCACTTCGTTGCATCGGGAAGTACCGCTCCGGTGATGCGGATCTGTCATGAGTACCTGACCATTGAACAGCCTGACATGGTTAAAAATTGCTTCATCATCAGTGGCCACTACCGTGCCGGTAAGCGCATCGCACTTCAGGCATTGTTCATAAACGCGTCGGATCATGGTCTTCCCGTCGATCACTACGAGCGGTTTTCCCGGGAACCTTGTTGATGCATATCGTGCAGGAATGACGCCTAAAATCTTCATTTGTCTTTCGTTTGAGGCCTATGCCGGGAATAGTTACCTTTAATGGCCAGGGATTAAGCGTGAAAGGGATTTCGCGGCTAAAACAGGCCATGAAGCTGGGCATTGATCTTTTCGATCACGGAGCCAAGATCTTCGGGATTCTCACTCACCTTCAGGGTATCTGCATCAATGATCAGCAGTTTGCCAAATTTGTAACTTTCAATCCAATCCTCATATATTTCATTCAGGTTCTTCAGGTAGTCGAGGCGGATGGCATTTTCATAATCCCGGCCACGTTTCTGAATCTGGTTAACCAGGGTGGGGACACTGGCCCTGAGATAGATGAGCAGATCAGGAGGCTGGATGAATGTACTCATAAGATCGAAAAGTGACCTGTAGTTTTCAAAGTCACGGGTGCTCATGAGGTTCATCGAATGGAGGTTGGGAGCAAAAATATAGGCATCTTCGTAAATGGTCCGGTCCTGGATAACAGTTTTTCCCGACTTTCGAATATCGACAACCTGGCGGAAGCGGCTGTTGAGAAAATATATCTGCAGGTTAAACGACCAACGCTGCATATCCTCGTAAAAACTATTGAGGTAGGGATTCGTATCCACATCTTCGTAATGTGGCTCCCAACCGAAATGTTTTGCCAGCAGTCCTGTCAGTGTTGTTTTCCCGGATCCGATGTTTCCGGCGATAGCAATATGCATAATTTTTTATTTGCCATCAAAATTATAAAAAGGAATCAATCATGTGAAAATAATTGCAGTATTTCCTCCACATATTTTCGGTCGTTCGACAAGCGTGGCACCTTGTATTGTCCGCCCAGTTTACCCTTCAATTTAAGCCATTTGTAAAAGGTTTGCGGGGGAACAAGGCGGACATGGGGTTCTTCAAGCAACATCCCATTGTACCGTTTGGCTTCATAATCAGAATTCAGCGATTTCAAAGCGGTATCCAGGGAACTGGTAAAAAAGGCGAGATCCTCCGGTTGTTTTTCAAATTCAATGAGCCACTCGTGGGCACCTTTCTGGTCGCCCGAAAGATAAACCGGGGCGGCGGTATATTCTGTTACAATGGCATGACTTCGTTCACAAGCAATGGTCATGGCCCTTTCAGCATTATCAATGATCAGTTCTTCGCCAAATGCATTAATAAAATTCCTGGTACGGCCCGAAATTTTAATACGGTATGGATCCAGCGAGGTAAATTGAACGGTATCCCCTATCTGGTAACGCCATAATCCTGCATTGGTCGTTATGACCATGGCGTAATTTGTAAATAGTTCCACCTGGCTTAGCGTACAAACCTCCGGATTTTCTTGTCCTACGTGATCAAAGGGAATGAATTCGTAATAAATACCATAGTCCAGCATCAGCAGCATATCATCGGCTTTACTTCTGTCCTGGATACCAAAGAAGCCCTCTGAGGCATTGTATGTTTCAAGGTAATTCACCTTATCGGAGGGAAGGATTTGCCTGAACTGTTCACGGTACGGAGAAAAGTTAACCCCTCCATGGATGAATAATTCAAAGTTTGGCCATACATCGAGGATGTTTGATTTTCCGGTCAGGTCCAAAACCCGCTTGAAAAGTAAAAGTGTACAGGAAGGAACGCCGGAAATATTGGTCACGTCATGCAGGATCGTCGCACTGGCCATCATTTCAATCTTGCTTTCCCATTCGTCCATCAGGGCGATCGACAGGTTTGGGGTACGCATAAACTCAACCCACCCCGGAAGGTTCTGAATCAGAATGGCAGAAAGATCTCCCTGGTAATAAATATCATTATTCACCTCCATGATCTGGTGCGATCCGCCCATGGCGATTGCTTTCCCGTCAAAGAGCTTTGTTTCAGTATGGTTGTTGCAATAGATTGAGAGCAGATCCTTTCCACCCTTGAAATGACACTCTTCCAGCGCCTCCTGGCTGACTGGTATGAATTTACTTTTATCACTGGTTGTGCCTGACGACTTGGCAAACCATTTAGTTTCCGACGGCCAGAGGATATTCTGCTCACCACGGCGCAATCTGTCAATGGATCCTTTGATAGACTCATAATCAAATAACGGCAATCGCTCCTTGAATTGTTCCGGGGTAGTAATGGATTTGAAATCAAAACGTTTGCCCCATTCTGTTGCACGTGCGGTCAAAATCAGCTTACGCAGCAATTC
The DNA here is from genome assembly GCA_964590675.1 of uncultured Draconibacterium sp. Classification (GTDB taxonomy): domain Bacteria; phylum Bacteroidota; class Bacteroidia; order Bacteroidales; family FEN-979; genus CAIVAT01. The sequence continues at coordinate 9,739 of CAZPWZ010000013.1, read as the reverse complement.
CGTCTGAACTTCATGAGGGTATTTCATGAATAGTTCGATCTGATGAATGCGTTTTTTCATCAGCCATGAAACTACTGCATTGATTAAAGCCACTTACCGGTATTTAATAACTGGTTCAAAATTACGATTAAAAAAGTATTTGTTACGTTTTTTTTTAGTATTTTCCTTTGCAAACGGATATTTATGTCGTATGTTTGCATAACCTAACATTTGCTCCTTAATGCTTGGTTTGCAGAAGGATCAACAAAACACTGACACACACTAAAAATTCTACTAAGTAAATGAAAATCCTTGTTTTAAATTGTGGCAGTTCTTCTATTAAGTACCAATTAATCGAAATATCTGCTGAAGCTGATCTTAAAGCCAAAGGGTTGCTTGACCGGATCGGATTGCCTACAAGTGAACTTACGCATCAGGTAACGGGTAAAGATAAATATAAACTCAGCCAGGAGGTCCCTGACCATCAGATCGGGATCAACCTGATCCTTAAAACACTTAAAGACCCGGTTTACGGTGTAATCGCTGATGAAAACGAGATTGTGGCGGTTGGACACAGGGTTGCACACGGAGGAGAAAACTTTAAAACAAGCGCTTTGATCACGGAGCATGTTAAAAAGGATATTGAAAAATGCATTGAACTGGCCCCGTTGCACAATCCTGCCAATCTGAAAGGCATCCTCAGTATCGAGGCCATTCTTCCTGATGTACCGCAGGTGGCCGTTTTCGATACATCTTTCCATCAGTCAATGCCAATGTACTCTTTTCTCTATGCCATACCGTATGAATACTATGAAAAGTATAAAATCCGCCGGTATGGCTTCCATGGCACATCACACAAGTTTGTTGCCCAAAGAGCCTGCCGTTATCTGGGCAAAGACTTCAATAATCTCAAAATAATAACCTGTCACCTGGGCAATGGCTCATCAGTGGCAGCAATTCAGAACGGGCAATCGGTTGACACCTCCATGGGATTCACCCCGCTCGAAGGCTTGATGATGGGAACCCGGAGTGGCGATGTCGACCTTGGGGTTTTATTATTCATGGCAGAGAAGGAGAACCTCAGTATTGCGGATACCAACGCCATGTTTAATAAAAAAAGTGGTGTTTGCGGCATATCCGGAATTTCTTTCGACATGCGCGATGTGGAACAAGCTGCTGAAAACGGGAATAAGCGTGCCCAACTGGCCCTTGACATGTATGCCTACCGGGTAAAAAAGTATATCGGATCCTATGCCGCTGCCATGAGCGGGGTGGATCTCATTGTTATGGCGGGTGGTATTGGCGAGAACGATCTGGATACACGAAGTCGAATTCTTGGAGGCCTTGAATTTCTTGGGGTTCAGTTTGATCCGGAACGCAATAAATCAAGGGGGAAAGAGGCCATCCTGACAAAACCGGGATCTCCTGTGGTTTCAATGGTAATGCCGACAAATGAAGAACTGGTCATTGCAATCGATACATTTAATATAGTCACGAACGCAGATTTCAAAATTTAATACACCAAATTATGGCGCCAATTAGTTTGTATATCGTCGAGGATGAGCTGATCATCGCTCATGATCTGAAAGCCAAGCTTACATCACTCGGCTATGAAGTGCTGGGTATCGATACAAAAGGAGAAAATGCAATTGAAAATATTGCGAATCTCCAGGAAACCAAATCGGAACCCGATATTGTCATCATGGATGTCAGGCTTGCCGGGAAAATGGATGGTATTGAAGCAGCCAGGATCCTGACCGAGAATTATAATTGCGGGATAATCTTCCTCACTTCGATGAATAAAAGCGAAGTGTTCTCCAAATCATTTTCTCTGAAACCATATGCCTATCTTTTCAAGCCGGTTGATGTTGACCAGATTCGCGCAGCCATCGAGGTTGCCAATTACCAGCGAAACCTTGAAATCACGAATGAACGCATTATATCGGAACTGAAAAGTGAAATCGAGCAGCGTAAAAAGGTTGAAAAAGAGCGCAACCTGCGTTTGCAGGAGCGAATCCGTGCTGAGCAGAAGGTGAATCAGCTGCTAAAGCAGAAACATCATATGGAACTTGATCTTATCAACCGGGAACTGGCCACTTCATCGATTTTTATTTCACAGAAAAATAAAATCATTGGGCTTATCAAAAAAGACATCAACCGGCTCCTGAAAACCGAAAAGAGCATAACAAAGATTGAGATCGCAAAAGTGCTGAAGACGATTGATGAGAATATCAAATTTGATAACGACTGGTATCGCATCAAGGCCCATTTTGAAAAGATCCATCCGGGATTCTTTGAACGGCTCAGGAAGCAATTTCCGCAGTTGACACCCAATGACCATAAGCTTTGTGCCTTGTTGCGCATGAACCTAAACACAAAGGAAATCTCTCACATCCTTAAAATTACTGCCCCAAGTACGGAAATTTCCCGGATCAGGTTACGGAAAAAACTGGACCTGCCCAAAGGAATCAACCTTACTCAGTATATCTGCGAAGTATAATAAAAAAAAGCGGCCTGAGCCGCTTTTTTTTGATCATAACTTATCTGCCATCTCGTCACTGATGTCCAGTGTATGAAAAACATTCTGAACGTCATCGTCCTCCTCAATAATATCGATCAGCTTTAAAACCTTGCGTGTCGCATCCTCATCAAGAGATACTGTTGTCTTCGGTATCCGCTGGAGGGCTGCGCTCTCCGGTTCAATTTTCAGCTGCTCCAGTTTTTTGATCATGCTGCCGAAGTCTTCCATGGCCGTTGTGATGGTGAAGAAATCATCCTCCAGCGCAATATCCTCAGCCCCGGCATCGATCATCTCCATTTCAAAATCATCACGGTTCAGGCTTCCCTGTGGAACAACGAAAACACCCTTGCGATCAAAAAGGTAATTGAGCATCCCGTTCTGACCAAGTTCCCCGCCGTGCTTGTTGAAATAGGCTCTTACGTTGGAAACTGTCCGCTGTAAATTATCGGTGGTGCATTCAACAAATATGGCAACACCATGAGGCCCCTTTCCTTCATAAGTGGTTTCAATCAGTGCAGCAGCATCCTTGTCGGCACCCTTGCTGATGGCGCGCTGAATATTATCCTTAGGCATGGAGGCGCCCTTTGCATTGGAGATGGCCAGCCTCAGACGAGGATTTCCATCAGGATCGGCTCCACCTTCCTTAACCGCGATGGTGATATCTTTGATGATCTTTGAAAAAATCTTAGATCGTTTGGCATCAAGAGCGCCTTTTTTTCGTTTGATGGTGGACCATTTATTGTGACCTGACATAGGATTGCTGTTTACTGATTAACAATGTAAAATTAATAAAAAAAGGTTATCTTATCAAAACGATTGGTAAATTTGGGGTCGCAAACTTACGAAAATCCTCAGTTCGGGTGCAACCAAAGACCGGTTTATTTTTCATTTTTCTTATCGGAACAGCATTATTGCTGTCCCGTTGTGCTAATCCGGTGAGTCCCGATGGAGGGCCCAAGGACCTGAAACCTCCGTCTGTACTAGCCTGTTATCCGCCAAACTTATCCGTCAGGTTCAGGGAGAATAGTTTCCGTATTGATTTTGATGAGTTCATCAACCTGAAAAATCCCGCCACGGAAGTTTTTATTTCGCCCCCTCTCAAAACACCCCTTGATCCAAGGTTACGCGGAAAATCACTGTTGGTCAAATTTGACGACACGCTGGTCGCCGACATTACCTATTCCATTACATTTGGCAATGCGATCGCCGATTTCACAGAAAGCAATGTGCTGAAAGGATTCAATTACGTATTTTCCACCGGTGATTTTGTTGACACGCTATCCTTGCAGGGCACACTGGTAAATGCCTTTGATCACAAACCACAGAAGGATGTTTTTGTTGAATTGTACATCAACAACAATGATACGCTGCCATTTGATTCCCTCCCGCTCCGTGTGGCGCCTTACTATCTGACCAAAACCGACGACCGGGGCTATTTTATCTTCAAAAACCTGCAGGACAAGCAATTTAAGCTTTTTGCGCTTTCCGATCAGAACGGCGATCTGATTTTCAACCAGCTTACTGAAAAAATCGCCTTTGCCGACAGCCTTGTGAAGCCCTACTATATTCAAAGGAATAAGGCCGATACAACCCGGAAGGATTCAACGATAAAAGCGATTATCAAAAACTCCAAACCCAATATCGCAGAAGCCGAAAAGCTCCGGAAGGCCGATTCGGTAAGGGTAGCCGATTCGGTGAAAAACAGTCAGTTGCTCTATCCATCTTATGCCCTTTACCTGTTTGAAGAAACCGACTCCATTCAGCGGGTGGTAAAATCAACTACCCCCGAAACAGGCATCGTTGTCTTTACATTCCGGTTCCCGGCAAAAGAGATCCGGTTCATTCCATTGAATTTTGATTCTCTGGCGCCATGGCATGTTGCAGAATATTCGACCCGGAAAGATTCCATTACGCTGTGGATCACACGTCCTGACACTGACTCACTGGTTCTGAAAATATTAAGTGACACTGTCGTACTCGACACCGTTATGCTGGATATAACAGGTAAAGACATCCCAAAGAAATCGGACAAGAAAATTAAAGCAAGCGCACTCACATTGACCGGTGCACCTAAAAACGGGCTTAACCAGTTTAAGAATGACCTTATATTAACCTTTTCCTATCCGTTGATCCGCTGGAATTTTGACAGCATCATGATGATTGAAGGAAAAGATACCCTCTTCCCAAAGATCGAATTCAGCGACAGCCTGAAAAGAAACATTATTGTACATCACAAATGGCTGGAAGAAAAAGCCTACAAACTGTTAATCCCGGATTCGATATTTTTCGGCATCAATAACATCAGCCATGACTCCATCCGGATTGAATTCAGGACCAGGGCTGAGAGGGAGTTCGGGAACCTGATTCTGGACATGAACATTGATGAGCACCCAGGTCAATACATTGTTCAGTTGCTTGATGAAAAAGAGGCGACCAGATATGAAGAGCATGTGATAATACAATCCGGGAAGATTTCCTTCAACTTCATGCCTCCGGGGAAATACAAGATAAAGGCAATTCTCGACCGGAACAAAAACAGGCGCTGGGATACAGGAAATTACAAACAGCGCATCCAACCTGAAGAGGTCAAGTATTTCAGCAAAACAGTTGAAATACGTTCAAACTGGGATGTGGAAGAAACCTGGGATTAGTGCATCACGCATTGGTTGATACAGTCAATTACATTCGCCAGCACGGTTGTTTTGAGCGAATATAATATCATTTTACCATCCCTTTTTGATTCAAGTAATCCCTTGTTTTTTAAAATGTTAAGGTGATGTGAGGCCGATGCCTGTTCAATGCTGAGCCTTTCGTATATCTCCGTCACAGTGAGTTTTTTATTCTCAGTCAGCAGATCAATGATGGCAATACGCATCGGATGAGCCATTGCACGCAGTTTGCTGGCAGCCAGTTCGAGTTTTTGAATGTCAAGGTTGGTTTTCTTCTTCATAGCGTGTTCATTTTGAGTTTATGCCGCAAATTTAATAAAATATGAGTTACCAATATATATAAATATATAAGTTTATTTTGCGAATACATCGGTGAAGGCAAACCGGGTCCCGTCAAACAATCCACGGTCACTCAGTTTCAGGTCAGGAATCACAAGCAATGCCATAAATGATAAGGTCATGTATGGTGCAGATAATGGACTGCCCATCTCCTTTGCTTTTTTGTCCATCTCATCATAAAGCCGCGCAACTTCGTAACCATCAATGCCCGACATGATTCCGGCAAACGGCAATGGCAGCAGTTGATGTATTCCGCCATCCACCAATGAAATCCCCCCCTTTGCTTCGATAACCAGGTTAATGGCGGCGGCCAGGGAAGCATCGTCAACACCTACTGCCACGATATTATGACTGTCGTGAGCTACGCAGGATGCCAGTGCACCCCTTTTCAACCCGATGTTATGAATAAAACCAACCGCCGCGGGACCCTCCGCATAGCGGTTTTTAACGACCATTTTAAGAATGTCACGGGATACATCACCTACAACATTATCATCCACGATGGTCGCTTCGGTAATGAACTGTTCCGTGATCAGTTGTCCGTCAAACGCTCCCTGAACGCGGATTTGACCACTATCAGGCTTCAGCCGGATATCAGTGGTCCGGATTTTTCCAACTTCAAATTTATTGAAAGGATTCTCGGAAACACTTTTTATCAGGGTTTTCCCATGTTCTGCCACCAATTGGCCATCAACATAGGTTTCAAGTATATTGAATGTATTCAGGTTATCCACTCGGATAAAATCAGCTGCATCACCCACACCTAACAACCCGATATCCAGGTTGTAGTGCTTCACAGGGTTATAGGTGCAGCTGCGCAGCACATTCATGATATTCATGCCTTTCGCGATGGCCCGTTTGACCTCCAGGTTGATGTGTCCGTGCACCAGGTCATTGGGATGTTTATCATCGCTGCATAACATCACCTGATCGGGATACTCATCGATGAGCGGGTAAAGCGTTTCAAAATTTTTCGCAGCGCTTCCTTCACGGATCAGGATGTTCATCCCATACCTGATCTTGTCGTAGGCCTCTTCAATCGAAAAACATTCATGATCGGTACTGATCCCTGCCCTGATATATTTTTCAGCGTTTTCACCTGAAACTCCGGGGGCGTGTCCATCTATTGGCTTGCCGGCCTTTTTGGCAGCTGCAAGTTTCGCCATCACTTCTGCATCATTATACAACACTCCCGGGAAATTCATCATTTCCGACAAGTACTTAATCTCAGGCATTTGCAGGAGTTCATGCACTTCTTCAACGCCGAGCCTGGCACCGGCTGTTTCAAACGGTGTGGCCGGAACACATGATGGCGCACCAAAGTTGAATTTGAATGGCACCTTTTTTCCATTCTCTATCATGAATTTAACCCCTGGCACCCCGAGCACATTGGCAATCTCATGCGGGTCAGACACGGATCCAACCGTACCATGGACAACCGCAAGCCTGGCAAATTCAGATGGGATCAGCATCGAGCTCTCAATATGGACATGCGCATCGATAAGCCCGGGCATGATGTATTCACGTGAAGTTACCGGTTCCTCGCGAATGGCTTCAATCTTTCCATCGCGGACGACAAGGGTTCCCTGGAAAATCCTTTTTCCAACCACATCGACGATATTTCCTTGTATTTCAAATGCAGAATGATCCATAGTTTAATTTTTAATTGACGGTTAATGACACATGCCTAACGCTCAGCGATCACTTTTCATTGCTGGCGGTAAACTGATTTCCTGCGAGTTGTCCGCAAGCTGCATCTATATCTTTCCCACGGCTTTTCCTGATATTTACAACAATGTTCCTGCCTTCCAGATAGGATACAAATGCCTTGGTCCTCTCCGGTGGTGATTTTACAAAACCAGATTCCATCACAGGGTTATACTCAATAATATTTATTTTGACCGGGAAATTCCGGCAAAAAACGGCAAGTTCTTTTGCATCTGACACAGCATCGTTGAAATTGCCAAAAAGGATATATTCAATGGTAATTCGTTTACCCGTTTTCGCATGATAATATTTAAGTGATTCAACGATTTCTTTCAGTGGATGCTTGAGGTTAAACGGAATGATCTGATCACGTTTTGCGTCGGTTGCAGCATGAAGTGAAAGGGCGTAATGGTATTTCGGATCATCATCCGCCATTTTTTTTATCATTTTCGGGATTCCTACACTCGACACGGTTATCCGCTGCGGCGACATCCCCAGCCCTTCATCCGAGGTAATCATTCCAATAGCGTTCATGACATTCTCATAATTGAGGTACGGTTCGCCCATCCCCATAAAGACGATGTTTGACAGTGGTTTATCACCGCTGAAAGAGCTGTGCTGTATGGAGGTCACCTGGTCCAGTATTTCCCCGACCGTCAGATTGCGGCGAAACCCCAGCTTCCCTGTAGCGCAGAATTTGCAACCCAGTGCACATCCGACCTGCGAGGATATGCATGCCGTAATCCTTTCTTCTGAGGGAATCAAAACTCCTTCGACCATAAGATGGTCATGCAGCTGAAAGGCGATTTTGATGGTACCGTCCGAACTCTTCTGATGGGATTGAACGCCGGCTGTATGGAACAGGAAATGATCCTTCAGCAGCTGACGCGTGTTTTTATGCAGGTTGGTCATCTCATCGAAAGAACGGCAGGAACGCTTCCACAGCCAATCATAGACCTGACCGGCACGAAATTTTTTTTCACCGTGCCGGATCAGAAAGTGTTCAATCTCTTCCTTTGATAATGCCCTGATATCCGGGGCGGGATCACCACTCATCTTTCTTTATTACAGTTGGCTTCATTTTATCCTGCATCGATGAAATCAATCTTTGCATCGTGGTATCTACCTGGTATAGATAGGAATCCCAGTTGGGGTTATATGCCGGATCAGATTTGTTCATCCATTTTTCGATGGGGAACCGCGAAGTTCCCTTCAAATTGAAATCGGTGAGGGTATACCGGTATTTATTTTCCTTCAACTCTATTTTTACCTGGTATAAAATCAACCCGGCATCCCGTTTTACCCCGGTCTTTTCATCCTGGTAATAAATCTTCATTCGTCCCAATCCTTCAACCTTGCCGTTCACTTTATCCTGCACGGTATAGACCGACTGCGGGTTCAGATAATAGTAACCAAACCATTCAATTACTTTATCATACAGGTAAGCCGGGGTTCCCTCCTGTTCAACGACGGCCCTGTACATGATCTTTTTCGAATCGGGATCAATTGAAAAACTGGGTTGTTGCACCTGTTGCTGCGCCATTATACTGCAGTTGATAAAAACAAGGGACAATATGAAACTGAAGATAAAAAACGAGGCTCTCATATACATATATTTTAATACATACAATATTAACAAAATTCTAATAAAAAAGCCCTGATTTCCCAGGGCTTTTTTTGAACAGTGTTTTTAACGGTTAATACATGTCGCCCATTCCGCCCATGCCAGGGTTCATCGGTGGCATTGCCGGTTTTTCTTCTTTATGGGTTGCAAGAACGCATTCGGTCGTCAGCAGCATGCTGGCAATTGAAGCAGCGTTTTCAAGAGCAACCCTGGCAACCTTGGTAGGATCAATTACACCAGCCTGGTAGAGGTTTTCATATTCCTCGGTACGGGCGTTGAATCCAAAATCATCTTTGCCTTCCTTCACTTTCTGGATAATTACCGAACCTTCAAGTCCTGCATTTTCCACAATCTGGCGGAGGGGTTCTTCGAGTGCACGACGTACGATTCCGATACCTGTTGTTTCGTCTTCATTATCGCCTTTCATTTTTTCGATGGCTTTCTGAGCGCGCAGATATGCGACACCACCACCAGGGATAATCCCCTCTTCAATGGCGGCACGGGTAGCATGCAGGGCATCATCAAAGCGGTCCTTCTTCTCTTTCATTTCCACTTCGGAAGCAGCACCAACATAGATCACTGCAACACCGCCTGCCAGTTTGGCAAGACGTTCCTGTAATTTTTCCTTGTCATAATCAGATGTTGTAGTCCCGATCTGGGTTTTGATCTGGTTAATACGGGCGGTGATGTCGGTCTTTTTACCGCTGCCATTGATGATGGTAGTGTTTTCCTTATCAATGGTAATTTTTTCAGCCTGTCCGAGATACTGTAAAGTTGCATCTTCCAGTTTGAATCCTTTTTCTTCGCTGATAACGGTACCACCTGTGAGAACGGCGATATCCTCGAGCATTTCCTTGCGACGGTCGCCAAATCCCGGGGCCTTCACAGCAGCAACTTTCA
>CAZPWZ010000012.1:0-21549 GCA_964590675.1 uncultured Draconibacterium sp. | reverse complement strand
GGGAGCTGGTGTCGCCGCTGGTGGCGGACTGATTGCAGCTTTTGTTGACGCAACTGCCACTGAAACAGGAGAAAAGGTAAAAGTTCTTACAACCGATGGAGAAATTATGGAGGTTGACAGGGGCCTGCTCAAGTTACCCCGTGTTTCAACCGAAGAGTCCCACAAAGGCATTCCGGGCCGTAAATTTGTGATGGTTATTGACCTTGGCAAATGCAAAAATGCGCGGAAATGCGTGGAAGCATGCCAGAAAGGCCATCATCTTCCAAAAAGCCAGGAGTTCATAAAGGTATATCTTTTACAGGATTCCGAAAAAACTTCTCCTTACTGGTTCCCAAAACCATGCTTTCATTGCGATAACCCACTCTGCGTGAGTGTTTGCCCGGTGGGAGCTACTTACAAACGCACCGACGGCATTGTACTGATCGATAACGAACGCTGCATCGGCTGCAAATTTTGCATGACCGGCTGCCCCTATTCAACCCGTGTTTTTGCCTGGAAGCATTATCCTGAATTCGATGAGGATAAAGAGCCCTATTCCCCTGAGGCAAGCAGCCCCGGCAAGGAAGGTACCGTTTCCAAGTGTGATTTCTGCCCCGACCTGATCCGGGTCGGTAAAATTCCCTATTGTGCCTCGGCCTGCCCGATGGGAGTAATCTATTTTGGCGATGTGGATGAAGATACAGTTACAAATGGAACTGAGACCTTCCAGTTCAGCAAGCTGATCAGCGACCGCGCCGGATACCGCTATCTTGAAACACTTGGTACCCGCCCATGCGTTTATTACCTGCCTCCTGTTGAGCGTCAGTTTGAAGTTGAACGTGGTTTTGCCGATATGGACCAGGAAATTATTGATCGTTATAAGGATACACCGTACAGTAAAAAAAATAAACCGTAACCATGGAACTAATTCGAAAAGACCCATTGAGAGAGTTTGCACCGCAACTCGAGCATACATCTATACAGGGATATCTGTGGATTGTTTTCTTACTTGCCGTAATCGGTTTGGGCGTTTATGCCTTTTTTTCACAAGTATTTTATGGTCACGAGGTTACCGGCATGCGTGACAATGTTGTATGGGGTGTGTATATTGTCAATTTTATCTTTTTTATGGGGATCAGTTATGCCGGTGCGCTCATTTCGGGAACCCTGCACCTTTTTAAAACCGCATGGCGCAAACCGATCATCCGCATGGCCGAATTCATCACCATCATCGCACTGCTTATCGGACCTTGTTTTATCCTGCTCTGCATCGGCCGGCTCGATAAACTCCACTACCTCGTCATTTTCGGAAGAATCCAGTCGCCCATCACCTGGGACGTCATTGCCATTTCAACCGATATTTTCGGATGCTTTATCTTCCTTTATCTCTCCGTTTTACGTGACCTGGCCAAACTCAGGGATTACGAACTGCTGCAGCTGCCAAACTGGAGAAAGAAACTGTACAAGTTACTCGCCCTCGGTTATACCGGTACTCCTGAGCAAAAGCAGCGCCTGAACAGGGCCTCAGACATCATGGCCGCCATGGTTATTGCCATTGCCATCATCGTTTACTCTGTTTTGGCCTGGATTTTCAGCGTCACGCTGCAACCCGGCTGGCACAGTACCATTTTTGGCCCCTATTTCGTTATTGCAGCCGTCTATTCCGGAAGCGCCGTATTGATATTATGCATGTGGATTTTCAGAAGGATATACCATCTCGAAGAATATATCACCAAAAAACATTTCGTAGCGGTAGGGGTTATCATGCTTGTTCTGGCGGCATTTTTCGGCTACTTTACCTTCAGTGATTACCTTACCAAGTGGTATGGTTCCGAAAAAAATGATGAAATGCTGATCCAGCTGCTCTTTAAAGAGTTTTACTGGCCCTTTATAATATCCAACTATGTTGGTGTACTTTTACCCCTCATCGTTGTCGGAATTGCAAAATTCAGAACAATAACCAACATCACCCTTACTGCTGTTGTCGTCATCATCGCGCTTTGGCTCAACCGGTATATCATTGTTGTCCCAACGCTTGAATCCCCCTATCTGCCAATCCAGGATTCACGACCCGAATGGCTGAACTATACGGCAACCTGGGTTGAATGGAGCCTCACGGCCGCAGGGGTTGCGGTTTTCGCACTGCTGTTTACCCTGGCATCCAAGTTCATTACGATCGTTCCGGTCTCTGGCTTGCAGGGAGAAGAACAAAATGAAGAAGCTATTGTTTAATTATTCACCGGAATCACTCAATTTGTCCTTATGAAAAGAGTTTTCGCGTTATCACTGATCCTTGTTTCCATGTTTTTTCGGCCAGCCTTCACACAGGCCGGGGAACAAACGGACTCCACAAATACACCCGTTGAATCGCGTATGGGGCTCAATTACATGTGCAGTGCCGATACAATTATACTGACGGCAACACTGAGTATCAGAAAGGGCGATCTCACACTTGGACTGGAAAATGCATCTGTTGCGTTTACAGCATCAAATGGAACAACCCTGACCCAGTTAGGCAAAGCAAAAACTGACCAGGAAGGCATTGCTGTTTTCAAAGTTCCTGCCGCCGGATTACCTTCAGATAAGGACGGGCTGGTATCCTACCTGGCGAAGTTCAACGGTACTGAAAAATATCCGGAAGCCGAGGCCTCATTCATTGCCAAACCTGCTAAAATAAAGCTTTCCTTCAATATTGAGGATTCTATGAGGATCATGAAAGTGACGGCAGTCCAGCAAAACGGGAAAGGCGAAGAGATACCGATTGGCAAGGAAACCGTCAACGTTTATGTCCCCCGGCTCTTTAGTTTATTGAAAATCGGGGAAATTTCCCTGGAGGAAGATGGAACAGGAATCCTGGAATTTCCAAAAGAAATAGTGGGAGATACCCTTGGAAACCTCGTGGTGATTGCCAGGATTGAAGAACATGATCAATTTGGCTTTATAGAGGGCCGGAATACGATCAATTGGGGAGTTCACAAGCAATATTATACCGCTGAAGTGCCTTCACGTGAATTGTGGACGCCGATCGCCCCATTGTGGATGATCATTACGCTCCTGATCATGTTGGCCGGTGTATGGGCCCATTATGTGTATGCCGTTTATGAACTCATCATGATCAAGCGGCTCAGTAAAAAAGACAAACCCTTTGTTTAAACCAAATTGGTTTATCGGTAGCTTTGCCCCATTATGAAGCTCCGGATAAATTCATCCCGTGTAATTAAAGCTTTATCCAGGGGTGACCTTGCTGAAGCAAAGGATCTTTCGGGAACTGTTTACAGCATAAAGGCCATGGTTGTTCATGGAAATCAGCTGGGGCGAAGCCTTGGCTTCCCGACAGCAAACCTCGAAATCCTGGATGATGAACCGTTTTTACTGGCCGACGGGGTATATGCAGTTACGGTAAAATTCAACAATACCTCTTACAAAGGGATGACCAACGTGGGCTTTCGTCCGACAATTGATGGAAAAACGCGGATGATCGAAGTGAATCTGTTTGATTTTTCCGGAGATCTTTACGGCAAAACCCTGGTGGTTCAATTTTTGGCACGGATCCGGGATGAAAAAAAATTCAACAGCCTGGATGAATTGGTAGCCCAAATCCATCTTGATAAGCAACAAGCCCTTAGACTACTTCACTGATTCGACCAGGCGGATGCCGACCCCGATGACACCCTCGGTGACCAGGCGGGGTGTCAGGTTTTCGATTTCAATTTTAAGTATTCCTGCTTTTGATAAGTAGAGCTGCCTTTTCAACAAAATAGAGCCTTCACAGGAATCATTTACACAATTAAAGAGAAATCTCCCCTCCGCCGATTTAACGGGCATCTGGTATTCTTGAATCCGCTCCTCCCCGGCAGCTGTGTTCAAGATCATGTTAAAATCAAGGGTTCTATATTGATAGTCAGGAGTAAAACGTGCAAATAGAAACACATCCCAGGACTTATCAACCTCATTTACAGGAATTTCAAAACTAAGCAGGTTAAACCGAGCCCAGGTCCTATCGGGAAGTTTATAGTATAACTCATTGGAATTGTTTCTACTACATCCGCCTTCAAATAACAGTAACAGGCATATGATACCAGAAAATAAAACCGGTCCCATTGACAAAATGCTCTTATTCATGCGTAACATCAGTTGGTATTTTAATAATGAATGTTGTTCCTATTTCTTCTTCAGAGGTAAACGAAATCTCACCTTTCATGCTTGTGATAATGCCTTTCACGATAGCCAGGCCCAGGCCCATTCCGCCTGTTTTCGTGGTGAAATCGGGCTGAAAGATTTTTGCTGCCCGTTCGGAAGAGATGCCCGAACCATTATCAGTTACCGTAACTACAAATACCTCTTTTTCAATGAATAACCGCAAATCTACCCTGCCTCCCTGCTTCTCACCGATGGCCTGAACCGCATTGTTGAGCAGGTTGGTAAATATCCTGATGAGCAGCGCCCTGTCGGCGACGAGGTGCGGATCCTGTATTGCACTTTGAAAGTCATAGGTGATCGCTGAGGTGTCCTTGTACATCGACAGGACAAAATTTATTAACTCTTCCAGGTTGATCCGTTCATTCACAACCACCGGCATTTTAGCAAAACTGGAGAAATCGGAGGCAATGGCCGATAATGTATCGATCTGTTCGATCAGGGTACGGGTGAACCTGTTTAATCTTTCGCCCATATCAGGCGCGTTTTCACTCCATGCCTTTTGCAGGTGCTGGGCGCTGAGTTTCATTGGTGTGAGCGGATTTTTAATTTCATGCGCTACCTGCCTGGCCATTTCGCGCCACGCACTTTCACGTTCCGATCGTGCAAGCATCTCGGCGCTCCTGGCCAATTCGTCGATCATCCGGTTATACTCAGAAACCAGCTGACCTATTTCGTCATCATGATACCAGGTTATCTTTTCATTAACAATACCCAGCCGGAGCCGTGACATTTTCCCAGCCAGCATCGAAAGGGGAGCTGTGATATAATTGGAAATGAGGATGGTAACAAAAACACCAAACAGCAGCAACAGGATATAAATATTAAGGAAAGTGACCAGGAAGGTGGATATTTCCCTTTTTAATTCATCCTGCCGCGAAAAATAGGGGAGGTTAATATATCCTAAAAGACTGCCTTGCTCATTATACAGGGGCAAATAGGCGGAACTAAAGTGCATGGTTCCGATTGATTCATTGTGAATAAATGCAGATCCTCCTTCGACGACCAGTGCTGTAAAAGCATCAGGATTCATTTGCTTCGAAACTAATCCCTCCTCAAATATCTGCGGGCGGCTGGATGCAATTAAAATTCCTGTTTCGTTGTAAAAATTGATATCTGTGAAGAAAACATTGGAAAGTTTGATTAGAAAATATCCAAGTTCCTTTTTTGTTTCATCCTGAATATCAGGCATATTACCATAGCGGTGTTGCACCTCAATCTGGATAGAATAGGCCTTTTCCCTCAGGTTGGCAAGGTTCTTCTTTGAATTGATATTAATAATATTGATAACCTGCACAATGCCTATTACCAGCAGGGTCAGAACCAAAATCCCCAGCAATGACAGATGGAGACGGTTGCGAAGACTCTTGGGAAGAATATGCCGGTTGTTGCGGAAATTGATAATCCCGGCTCCGGTAAGGGCAATGGCCGCAAATAAAATGAACAGGTATGAAAAGGGGGTGATCAGGGTCAGGAATGATCTCTCCTTCATACTGATCAGCAGCGAATTCGATTTGTTGACCGGGTATTGATAGTGAATCATCCGGTCATCGGTGAAAGCTGTTGCTGACGCTTCATAATTGTGATATTGGCCCAGTTCCATCCGGTAGTTGTATGATCCTACACTATGAACCAGCCGCCCGTTTTGAAACAGTCCATATGAATAATCTGACAGGTTTGGAAGGTCGATCCTGGTTTTGTCCATCAACAGCCCCGGGTAACCCGGGTCAGGGTATGCATTGATTAAATTTAACTCGATTACAATAGATTTCTTTGCGGGCGTATTGAAATTAAATTGGCTTTCAGTGAGAATAGCGAGGTAATATTCTTTGCCGAATCCATAATCGAGGAAATGGAGGTTCGGCATCAGGGTAGCCTCTCCGAAACTGTTTATCGTCCCCCGAAAATAGGTGTTACAATTCACGAGGTATCCCTGTGGCTGAATCCGTAATTCTTTGGCCGAATCACACAAGGTTATCTGTACACTGTATTTTTGCCAGTAGTCCTTGAAATACTGAACCCGAAGATAATCCACTAATTGATCCTGGCTGCTCATACCCGTTTGCTTCGATGGTTCAAAGAAACTCCTGACCAGGGAATCGGCAATAAGCTTACGTTCCAATTGTTCATAAAGAACCTCCGTCACGGGATTCCTTTTCGTGGCAAGTTTTACCGCCAGAAGATTTCGCTTTTCAGTTTCTTTCCTGTCATTGGCCTGATTTAACAGAAATGTGGCAAATACAGCATAAAAACACATCACAAAAAGGAGATGCTGAACCGAAAAATGGTCTTGATTTTTTGAATGCAAATACCAGTAAGCAGCCAAATACAGAAAGAAGAACAGGCTTATTTCAAATGAAACCCGACCAAAGATGAACCAGTGAATCAGGCAATAAAGGAGTCCGGCTATCCCGGAGGAAAATATCAGCTTTCCCGGTTTTAAGTTCAACGAGAAAAGCGCATGAAACACCTTTGTGGCGATAAACAAGTATGAAACCAGTATCAAGGAAATAATGAACAGGCCGTATCCGCTTTCAAACGTAAGCCCCGAAATATTCTGCAAATTCAGGGATAAAGATGAATTATTCACCAGGTCGGTAATCAGGTATCCCACAAATTGAAATGCCGTCAGGGTAATTAAGATGGCAAATGAAGCGACAGGCAAAGGCCGTTCTTTCATGAATTGCACGGCGCGGGGATATAATTTACAGTTAAGATAAGCCGCTAAACACATGATGAAAAACAGGATGCTGTTGATTGTAAAATCACCTAGTGAAGGGAGCAGGACGGTTGATGAATATAAGGCCGGGCTGAATAATTCAGAACTGGTGAGCTCTGCCGGGAACCCATACCAGTATTGCACAGCACGCAGGATGATAATATCCATGCAAAAGAACAGGACCATCAGGTTCTTTCGGGAGTCAAACCAATCCATAACCTCATACAGACGGTACAAAAAATAGAGTAAAAACAATGATCCTGCAATAAACAGAAAAAACATCAGCAGGGGAGGAACGATGGGAATGTCCGTATGCCGTGAGAAGTTCAGGCTGAACTGGTATGATCCCGCCTTCGAAAAAACAGGATATTTCCCTTTGCTCAGCTCCAGTGAAACCGATCCGGGAATGCTGAACCTGGCAGCGTACCCATTACTGATATAATCATTCTGAAAAGGAAATTCCTGCTTTATCAGGTAAATTATTGTAAACAGGTAACTTCCTGCCCGTTTGTTCTGAAAACCATACCAGCCATTCTGCAGTTTTGCGACTCCCTGCTTTTCCTTACTTTGACCGGTAAACCCCTCCGGTAAAATAACCTTGTTGCTGCTCCAGTAAACAATGGAATCCCTGCAATGAACAAACAGGTACATATCGTCATTACCCGGAATGGATTCTTTTGCTTCAGCCGGAGAAAGAAATCCGCTGCTGCTGGTATCAAAATGGCTGATGAAAAATTCAATTGCCTGTTTTGCGGTTTCCTCCGTTTCAATATATTCTCTTTGAAAATTTTCTGAAATTGCCTGTGGGGTATTTTGATGTTTCAAATAAAGCCGTATCCCAAACAGGGTCAGGAAAAAGAGACATGCCACAAAAAGTGCAGGTAATCCCAGGTTACGGTTAAGCTTTGAAACTGATTTCACTAAGTTATTGATTAATAATATAATAACAAGGAGCCCTCCGGGGCTTTATAGATGCGTTTCTGACCCGGGTTGATATGTAACGTCAAAACAAGCCATGCATTCAGTACAAGGCTTAAAATTAAGCATTTTTGGCTGATAGTACGAATATGAGGCTGGAATGACCCGAATTATGTTTCCAGGCCCGTATATTTGACCAAAAGCCTTTCAGGATAAAATTAAAATAGTTGACTTTACCTGTCATGTATTTTTCACTCAGCATGGAGACATAATATGCATCAAATTTTTGAGGATAGATTTTCAGTACCGCCAGATCATGTTTCGAGGCCAATTTTAATACAGTATCTTTGGTAAAATGATACAGGTGCCTTGGTACATCATAAGCAGCCCAATATTTACCATAATGGAGAGCATCCCACGAATTGCTGTTTGGAACGGCGACAATGAATATTCCGTTCGGACTCAGTAATTTTTTAACCTCAGCGATCAAATCATTCAAATCATGGATATGTTCGAGTACATGCCACATGGTAATGCAGGTAAACGAACCATGCATCCCTGATAATGAATCCAGTTTTTCAGAGGCACTGATCGAGTTTATAGTTCCTGCATATGCCCGTGCCTTTTCATTGGGTTCTATCCCGTTGACCTCAAACCCCTTTGCATGACAATATTTCAGAAATTCTCCGGTTCCGCATCCGATATCCAGGATTCGTCCACCCTGACAATAAACATTTACAATTGCATACTTCCCGCGGATCGAAATCTTGCGGACCATCCGGTAGATCCTGCTGATCAAATCTGATTTTTCAGCGTCGTGCGAAATATATTCCGCCGATTGATAATACCTGTCGATTTCCTCTTTCCCCGGCCTGGGATTTACGAACCTGAATCCGCACGAAACACATTGCTGTATTGAAAAGGTTTCCCCGGTTAAAAAGTAATCCTTTACATCAAGGAAAGGGGAGAGGTTCGCTTCGTTGCAAACAGGACAATTCAGGATATTTTCATTCATTGCAATAGGGTTTCACGTGGAACATCAACGCCCAAGATAAACAATCAGTACCGAAATATCAGCTGGTGAAACACCACTTATGCGTGAAGCCTGCCCTATTGTGCGCGGTTGTATCCGGTTCAATTTTTCCCGGGCTTCATGAGATAGTGAGGTTAATTTCGAATAATTAAAGCCAGCATTCAAGGATAGATTTTCAAGATTTAGCATTTTATCCGCAACTTCCTGCTCTTTTTCAAGGTAGCTTTCATATTTAATCATCAATTCAGCCTCTTCAATAATGTCATCATTAAAATATCTGCCTTCATCAATAAACCGGCGGATGGAGTCAATTCCGGATATCATGTCATGCAAAGAAAGCCGCGGCCGTAAAAGGACGTAGGCCGCCCTTTGTTTCTGTAAAATTGCCTTTTCCCCTATATCAGACAGTATGGGGTTGATTTGATCTGGCTGCAGGCTTACAGTTTTAAGATAGGATATAAGTGCACCAACCTTTTTGTATTTCTCCTCAACCATTGAGAGCCGTTCATTGCTCGCAAGACCAATTTGATTTGAAACAGGTGTAAGACGCTGATCCGCGTTATCCTGTCGCAAAAGCAGCCTGTATTCAGCCCTTGAAGTAAACATCCGGTATGGCTCTTCAGTTCCCTTTGTTATCAGGTCATCAATTAAAACGCCGATATATGCATCAGAACGCTTAAGGATAAATTCGTTTTGATTTCTGATCTTAAGATGCGCATTAATCCCGGCCATAAGTCCCTGTGCTGCTGCTTCCTCATATCCGGTTGTACCATTGATCTGCCCTGCAAAATAGAGGTTCTCAACCAACCTGGTCTCCAGCGTGAAATTTAACTGCATCGGGGGAAAATAGTCATATTCGATGGCATAACCAGGTCTGAAAAATTTAGCCTTTTCGAAACCCTTAACTTTTCTTAATGCTTTGAATTGCACATCTTCGGGAAGTGAAGAAGAAAATCCATTCACGTAATATTCCTCCGTATCCCATCCTTCAGGTTCAATGAATAGCTGATGCCTTTCTTTCGAAGCGAACCGGTCAATCTTATCTTCAATAGAGGGACAGTATCGGGGACCCCTTCCCAGAATTCTCCCGGAGAACATAGGTGACTTATCAAAACCTGTTCTTAGAATATCATGAACCTCTGAACTCGTATAGGTAAGATAGCAGCTACGCTGTTTTACTAATGCCGGTGTACCCGTAAAGGAAAATTTACCAGGATGAACATCCCCTGGCTGTTCCTCCATTTTTTTAAAATTCAGGGATCTGCCATCCACCCTCACAGGTGTTCCGGTTTTCATACGGTTAGATGAAAAGCCAAAATCCATTAATCTTTCCGTTAAATTTCTTGCTGCACCTTCACCCATTCTTCCACCCGGGAAATGCTTCTCCCCGATGTGAATTATCCCATTCAAAAAAGTACCGTTTGCAAGAATTAACGCTTTGCACTGAAATGAAATTCCAAGACCGGTTAAGACACTATGCACCTTATCCTTTTTGACTATGATGTCAACAACGGAATCCTGCCAGAAATCAACCTTCCTGATGCTTTCTAAATGCTTGCGCCACTCGACGGAGAAGAGAAACCTGTCATTCTGGGCACGCGGACTCCACATGGCCGGCCCTTTGGACCTGTTCAGCATGCGGAACTGAATCATAGTCCTGTCTGTTACAATCCCCGAATATCCGCCAAGTGCATCGATCTCTCTAACAATCTGACCCTTCGCGATGCCCCCCATGGAAGGATTACAACTCATCTGCGCCATATTCATCATGTTCATGGTAATCAAAAGAACTTTTGATCCCATATTGGCAGCTGCAGCTGCAGCCTCACAACCGGCATGCCCAGCCCCTACAACAATGATGTCATACTTTGCCATATAAATTACCTTGTTTCACGTGAAACATTCCTAAATAAAAATATCAACATGAAAATTGGAGGTGCAAAGTTAAGCCAGTTTTTCAAGATAGTAGTTCTCCTTCAATCTAATTGCGGCTTTTTCTTCTTTGCTTGCATCATTATAACCCAACAGATGTAATACACCATGAATAATAACCCGGTGTAATTCATCATCCACTCGAACTCCATATTTGACGGCGTTTTCTCGTACCCGGGGAACACTGATAAATATATCCCCGCTAATATCAGTATCATCATCCATTAACGGGAAGGTAATTATGTCAGTTAGGGTCCTGTGCTTTAAATACTTACGATTGATCTCCGCAAGATAGGCGTCTGAACAAAATATAATGCATATTTCGCCTGCATTTGAGTTCTCCTCAACTGCGGTCTCGGCGATCCATTTCCGGATATGCGATTTACCGCGCAGGGTATATTTAATATCCTCATTAAAGAAATGAATTGTTTGACTCATTTCTTCTGTTTTACATCTTCCTTCTTATGCCAGTATTCCTTCAATTGATTAATTCGCTGAAGAGATTTTTCATAATTCATACTCGATACATAAAAGACAAGAATGATGCTCTTTGCATTAACAGAAATGGTTATTTCGTCAGTCAGAGCTTTAATGATAAATATATCTCTCGCTAATTTATGCTTGCGTATTTCCCGCTCCAGGATGTCTTCCCCCTCATCTTCATTCCTGCTGTTATTTCCCAGTTTGATTTTAAAAATCAATCCTTTGGGATTCCGGTCAAACGAAATGGATATTTTTCCATCGGCCATCGTTTCATTGAGCGAAAAAAGTATTCCCGCAGCTTCCGTCGTGGCTAATAGGATATTGCCAAAATACTCATTGTTAATGTTATAATAGTCACATATTTCTTCAACAAACCGCTCCAGTTTAGAAATTTCCTTACTACCGGTAATAACCAGTTCCCTGTAATCCTGTTTCATATCAGTATCCTATTTTGACAATATAACTGCTGACTTTACTTTTATAAAACGAATTAACGACTGGTAAAGTTAATTGAATATTGTCGAGACTCGTTTTCTTTTTCATGTTATACTGAAAATTTTGTCCAGGGTTACTGAATTTTTGATTTTTCGCTTCAGTAGATTCTCTTTTCTCTTCCTGCTCCCTGGTTTGTTCAGCTTTCTCCGATTCAAGCAATCTGGCCATTATACGTTGCTGCCGCATGATTGTTTCCTGCGTTATTGATTTGTTTATCAAATCCTTTTCAATCTGCTCCATCTCCTTGGAAGCTTCATTCATTCCACCCTGGTCCTTCATCCCTTTGGAGCCCATCTCCTCCTGGTATCGCTGCATTTCATTTCTGAGCGCCTCCTGCTGTGCCGCAAGTTTAGCAATCTGCTTATTCAGAGCGGTTTGACCAGCCTTTGAATTGCCATCCTTGCCCGTTTTGGATTCCATTCCGGTTTTCAATTGCTGCAACTGCTTTCCGATCTGATCCTGCAACTCCTTCATTCCCTTTGCCGACATCTTGCCACCTTTACCAGATGGATTTTTGCATGCTTTTTTTCCTCCTTTTGACTGCATGCTCGACGACATCTGCTCATTCATCTTATCGAGCGATTCATTCAGTAATACGGCAAGGTTATTAATCGCTGTCATCGAATATTGCTGCTTTGCAACCGCCACATTGATGTTCCTGCTGTCCATTGCTTCAAGGGCCATTTCAATATTCTCCCTGATTGAAGCTATTTCCTTTGTGACAAAAGGCTTTATCATGATCTGCCGCCTGGCGATTGAATTCAGTGAATCTTCCACAACTGTAAGTTTTTCGCCAAACTCACGTTGCTTTACCACTATTTCAGGGTATCGCGGATCGCTTCGCGAAATGATCCTGGTACTGCCGATCAGATTTTCCTGCTCAAACGAGAGCCGGACAAGATTTTCGAGTATTCTGCGTATATTTTCTGCATCTTCACCAAGTTGATCGTCCTCATTTTCACTTTGAGAGTCTTCCATTTGCTGAGCAAGTTCCTTCATTTGCTTGGCAGCATCCTTCTGCGACTTCGCAGCATTCTTGTTTTTCTTCAGCTCAAGATTTTTCCGGCTCTCCTGCAAATTCTTTTTAATGCTGTCCTCCTTAGGTTTCGTTTTACCTAAATCGGCAGGAGTTTCCAGCTCCTCGCCCTCTTTCTTAAGATCCTCAATACTTTTTGAAAGAGAATCTGATTTTTCATTAATGTTTTTCTGCTCCCCGATCAATTGTTCCTGGGATTTTCGCTCATTTAACGACTCTTCAGCCAAAGTCTCCAGTTTATCTGCGGTTTTTCTGAGCTCCTTGCCAATCTCCTCCAGCTTCCTGTCAAACTCAATCTGCTTCATCAAAGCAAGATTCCGGTCCAACTGATTCTCAAGATCCTTGGTCGACAACTTCATCTTTTCCATGAGGGTGCCCAGTTTGTTTTTATCAACCTGTTTCAGAAGCTCCTTCATCTCTTCGATCATCTTCTTCAAATCGTCCGTTAAAATTTGATTCATCAACTCGTTCAGCTGCTTCTGCTTGTCAATGATCCTTTCACTCGTCTCCAGATATTTTTCTTCATTTGCAATATTTTCCTGGTTTTTTCTTATCGTCTCCCTGAGTTTTTCTTCAATTGCCAGGTTGGTCTTGATCAGATCTTCGATTTTCTTCTTTTCCTGCCAGGAAATACTGTTTTGGTCCACCAGTTTCTTGTTTAACTCATCCAGGGTTTTCATGATTGACTCGGACTCCCGGATGCTTTGTTCTACTTCCTCATTCATTTGCATCTCATTCAATGATGTTTTCTGAACAATCTCTTCAATGGTAGGGGTAGAAACTATCCTGGTCTCTGATTTCGTACTTTTTGGTCCATGCAGGCCATCATTATCCCACACCTCAAAAAAGTACCTGATGTTCATTCCGGCTTCCTGCATCAGCGTTAAAAGGTCGACCATGTGATAAAAAACCTGGCTGTTGTTACCCTTTTCCAAGGGGATATTTACAGAGATGAGGTTCCCGGCTGCTGAATCGGCCTTTTTATAAAGACTGTAGTTGAATGTCAGTCTTGAAAAACCATAATCGTCCTTAATGGTTCCCTTGAAAAACAGGGTTGTTCTCAGTGTTGAATCAACGGTCTCTGTAACAAATATGGTCGGGTACCCATCGCCGGGAACATTGATGCGATAGGTAAGGGAATCCAAGTGCACCGCATTGTCATTCAGCGGACAAATGCTGTAGGTTGATGATTTCAGGGTGTTCGATGTAAATTCGAATCTATTCTGTGCATCTTCTGTGAGCGTCATTTTTTGCGTCCCTAAACGTAACTGTATGGCTGTTACATCCCTGGTATGGAATGTCCAGGAAACCCTGGCTCCCTCCGGAATGGTAAAATCACCTACATTTTCAAGCGTCTCATCCGGCTTGTTGATATATCCCGGATAGTGGATTTGAATACTGAAGCTGAGTATGATAGGCTTGGGATAGACCAGGATCTCATAGCCGGGCGAAACATAATCCCCGGCTGTGATCCTGAAAGGAACATTGCCCTGGAGCGCTTTGAAGAGGTATGAATATTCGAAGCCGCGTTTTTTTGCCATTTTATAAACGATGCCATCGGTTTTAAGATAGAGTTCTGCCGGTATCTCGTTTCCGGTGGCCCGCACCTGGAGTTCAAAATCTTCACCCTGAACTGCCTTCAGCTCTTGATTTAATATATCGATCCTGTAAGGAAGCGGTTCAATAAAAGCCTGGTTATATGAAATGATGCGGCTGGTTGGTTCCGAGATAATCCTGGGTGTAACCAGCGCCATCAGGATAATGATAAAGACCGGGATTGACGCCAACCGAACAAAACGCAGGTTTTTCCTGAAATCAACAACCTTGGTGAACCTGAATACCTTGAGCGCCCGCGTTTTCTGTTCAATGCCAGCCTTCAGCAATTCGGAATTTCCCGGGTTGTCTTCATTTTGCCGGATAAGTTGCAGGGTATTGAGCAACTTGTCCTGAATTTCCGGAAAATGTTCTCCTATGATCTTTGCAGCCTGCACATGTGAAATTACCTTGCCGATCCTGATCAGTTGCAGGATAGGAATGATAATCAACCGGGCGGTTAAAAATAACGAGATAAAAAGAAAAGTATAAAAAAACAGGGTTCTTACCGTCGGACTAAAATGAAACAGGTATTCACTGATAATGATGATAAGATAGTAGGCTGCAAGCATCGAAAAAGCCCACAATAAGCCCCGCATCAGCCGGTTTTTATAATATTTCCGGATGAATTCATCAAGCTTTTGTATCAGTATTTCTCCTTCAGCCATTTACCGTATTCGGGTTAGATATTTCCTGTACCGATGATTATATATTTATACTTAGCGTTTGAGTTCGCTTTTTATTGCAAGCCAGAACGGCTTGTAAATACCATACAAAAATACAAATATTAAAGGTGGGGCAGGAGGCTCAATGGTCAGAATAGCTTAATTTTGTGCGATCCAAAACACCAAGAATGACAACAGATCGCGTCAGAGTAAGATTTGCACCAAGTCCGACCGGACCCCTGCACATAGGGGGTGTAAGGACTGCCTTGTACAATTTCCTTTTTGCCAGGAAGAATAACGGCACACTGATTTTACGTATTGAAGATACTGATCAGAACCGCTTTGTGCCTGGAGCGGAAAAATATATTGTCGATTCACTTGGCTGGTGCGGCCTTGAATTCGACGAGAGCCCCGATCGCGGCGGTCCGCATGCACCATACCGGCAGTCGGAACGATCGGATATTTACAAAGAATACATTCGCCGGCTCATTGAAAATGATCATGCCTATTATGCTTTTGACACGGAAGATGAACTTGAGGCCCTGCGTAACCAGGCAAAGGCCAATGGAAATAACCTGTTTCAATATGACCAGAAAACAAGAAAATCCCTGAGAAATTCGCTTGCCTTGCCTGAAGGTGAAGTCAGGGAATTGCTGAAAGCGGGCGTGTCGTATGTGATCCGGATAAAAATTCCTGAAAATCAGCAGGTGGTTGTTCATGATCTTATCCGGGGTGAAGTGGAAGTAAATACCTCTAATCTCGATGACAAAGTGCTTTTTAAATCCGACGGCCTGCCCACCTATCACCTGGCCAATGTCGTGGATGATTACCTGATGAAAATCACCCATGTGATCCGCGGCGAGGAGTGGCTTCCTTCAGCGCCATTGCATGTGTTGCTATACCGGTTTTTCGGCTGGGAGGAGATCATGCCGGAATTCGCGCACCTGCCGCTTATCTTAAAACCGGATGGTAACGGAAAATTGAGCAAGCGTGACGGCGACCGGCTGGGTTTTCCCGTATTTCCAACTGAGTGGACCGATCCGAAAACCGGGGAGGTATACGCGGGTTATCGTGAATCGGGTTACCTGCCCGAAGCGGTTGTCAATATCCTGGCTCACCTTGGATGGAATCCCGGGACAGAACAGGAGTTGTTTTCAATGGATGACCTGACCAGGCAATTTTCGCTGGAAAGGGTAGGGAAGCACGGGTCAAAATTTGATCCGGAAAAGGCAAAATGGTTCAATCACCAGTATATGCAGCTTAAACCGGACGATGACCTGTGTTCCTTGCTGAAGCCATTCCTGGAGAAACACAATGTCACAGCATCACATCAATACATCACCAGGGTCATTCATTTAGTAAAAGAGCGTGCATTCCTGGTTCCAGATTTATGGAATGTTTCCTGGTTCTTTTTTATCCGGCCAGACCAATACGACAACCTGGTGTTTCAAAAAATATGGCAACCCGGGACTTCAGGATGGATTACCGATTTTGCAAAAGAGGCTGAAAAACTGGACATTTTCAATAAAGACACGTTACACGCTCTTGTGCAGGAATTTACACTAAAAGCCGGAATTAAAACAGGTCAGTTGATGAATCCGCTGCGCCTTTTGATGGTTGGATCAAACCAGGGCCCGGGAATGATGGACCTGGCAGATGTTCTGGGAAAAGATGAATTCATTGCAAGGATAAACACAGGCCTTTTGAAACTCAATAAAACAACCTAAAATGAATTTCATATAAATAGTTTTTCTTATAACTTTGTATTCTAATCCACTTTCCAGGCGTATGACCATAGAAATTATTCATTCCGATAAAAAACTTCTTAAGCTTGCCTTTGAGGGTAAACTTGATGCCACCAGCGTTGCCCATAGTTCAGCGAAATTCTTTGAACTGCTGAAAAACAGAAAAGGACCGGTATTCGTCGATTTCTCTGAGGTTACATATCTTTCATCATTGGGTATCAGGATGTTACTGACTGCCTCCAAGGATGTCAAGGAACAGGGACACGTACTGAAAATCGAAAATCCAACGCCCGAAATCGAAAAAATCTTCGTGACAGCAGGTCTTACGGACCTTCTAAAGTAACCTTCACGGGATATAAAAGAGGTTGACTCAAAAGTGAAATTTCGCTCTCATTGAGCGCGTACTTGACTTCTCTCTCGACCACCAGTCCGAATAAAAAAGGCTGCCTCATGATTTTTGAGACAGCCTTTTTGTTGTTTTCCAACCAGGGTAACTTTTTCCTTTAATAACTTGTTTCCAACAAAATATTTTATTTATAGTATTGTATTTCAATTATTTAATTGATTCATTCTTTAATACCGATCCCCCAAATTAAATTGGTTTCAGGGTCATTTTTAGTTCAGAGTCGATGTACATCTGTAGCCATTGATAAGGAACAGGCCCGGTCAATGTTGCATAAACAGTTAAAGAAAATCCTTTGACACCAAAGGATATAATATTGTAATGCATCTGCAGGATGATGGTCTTTCCCGTTCCTCCTCCATTAACCACGTCACCGATTTCGACCAAACATGGATCCGGAATGTTATCTGAGACTACCGCACGTGCAGACTGTAGCCAGGAAAAATTAGCCTCCTGTGGTGAAATGATTGTGATGGAGAATTTGGTAAACACGGGATTCTCAACAGATCCGATCGAGATTCCATTGGCACTCAGCAAACTGTCAAGATTCACCTTGACGAAGCCAGAATATAAAATCACTTCGCTTGTCTTGAAGGTTAAGGGAGTAAATGTAAAATAGGTTCGAGCAGGAGTATATTTAATATCCACGGATGCCAGTTCTGCATCCTTAGAACATGACTGTAGAAAGACTGCCGGAATTAATCCGATAGTACAAATAAATAGGAACAGCCTGGTGTTCATATTCTTTGGATTTAGATAGAGCAAAAATAATCATAAATCAGGGCTTAGTCAAAAAACTAAATTGGTTTGACTTTATTTTAACTAAACGATAAGTAAAAAACCCAACTAACTGCTAATTTGTTAGTTGGGTTTTGTGATTGTTGTCCGACTAGGGGTCGAACCTAGACTCTAATGATCCAGAATCATTTGTGTTGCCAGTTACACCATCGGACAATCTGAGTGCAAAATTAATACATTTTTTACAAAATTGTCATCTTTTATTTAACTTTTTCCACTTTCGACCAGGAATCCTTCAAGGGGACCACCCTGTTAAAAACGATATTCCGGGCCGTTGAATCCTTATCCACTGAAAAATAACCGATCCGTTCAAACTGGTATTTTTCCAACACCTGTGCATTTTTCACCGCCGGTTCTATCATGGCAGTTAAAACTTTCAGGGATTCGGGATTGAGGTAATCCTTATAGGTCGTTCCCTCCTCGCTGTCATCGGGATTTTCTTTAACGAAGAGGCGGTCGTAAAGCCTGATTTCAGCCTTGACGGCGTGTTTTTCACTCACCCAGTGCAACGTTCCCTTCACCTTCCTGTTGCTTTCCGGCATGCCGCTTTTTGTCATTGGATCATAGGTACAATGAATCTCTGTGATTTCACCCGTTTTGGGGTCCTTCACGACCTCTTCGCACTTGATGATGTAGGCAGCCTTAAGCCGCACCTCACGGCCGGGAGCGAGGCGGAAAAACTTATTAGGGGGATCCTCCATGAAATCGTCCCTTTCGATAAAGATAGTTTTCGAAAAGGGGACTTTTCTTTTTCCCTTCGATTCATCCTCGGGATTATTGACCGACTCCATTTCTTCAGTCAGATCATCGGGATAATTATCGATGACTACTTTTAAAGGATCCAATACGGCCATCAGCCGGTTTGCTTTCCTGTTCAGGTCTTCCCGGATACAGAATTCCAGCAGGCTCACATCAATGATGTTATCACGCTTCGCCACACCAATCGTGTCGGCAAAATTGCGGATCGATTCGGGGGTGTATCCCCTCCTGCGTAATCCGCATATCGTGGGCATCCGCGGATCATCCCATCCGTTGACATAACCTTCACGTACCAGCTCGAGCAGTTTTCGTTTGCTCATCACGGTATAGGTCATGTTCAGCCTGGCAAACTCGATTTGCCTCGGGGCATAGATGCCTATTTCACGGATAAACCAGTCATAAAGCGGGCGGTGAACCTCAAATTCAAGCGTGCATACCGAATGGGTGATGCGTTCAATGGAGTCGGACTGGCCGTGGGCAAAATCGTACATGGGATAGATGCACCACTGGTCGCCCGTACGATGGTGATGGGCATGCAGTATCCGGTAAAGCACGGGATCGCGCATATGCATGTTGGGTGAGGTCATGTCGATCTTTGCCCTCAGCACCCGCGTGCCGTCAGGGAATTCGCCCGCACGCATGCGCGAAAACAGGTCAAGATTCTCCCCGACTGAACGGTTCCGGTAAGGGCTTTCCTTGCCCGGACGGGTAGGAGTGCCCCGGGTTTCACTGATCTCATCGGCGGTCATGTCGCAAACATAAGCCTTACCCTTCCTGATCAGGATAACAGCGTATTCATAAAGCTGTTCAAAATAGTCAGAGGCGTAGAACAGCCGGTCCTCCCAGTCAAAGCCCAGCCATCTCACATCCTCCATGATCGAATCGACATATTCCACATCCTCCTTCACCGGGTTGGTATCGTCGAAACGAAGGTTCGTTTTGCCATTGTACTTTTTTCCCAGGCCAAAGTTCAGGCAAATTGACTTTGCATGGCCAATGTGCAGGTAACCGTTGGGTTCGGGGGGAAAACGGGTATGAACCCGGCCATCATTCACCCCATTCCGGATATCCTCTTCAATAATTTCTTCGATAAAGTTGAGTGATCTTACTGTTTTTTCCTCTTCAGGATCTTTACGCTCTTCCATAGGATCAATATAAATCGGTCTTTTCATGAATCCGGGCGGTAATTTTCAAAATCCGGCCATCCCGTATTCGTTTGCAAACTTACTACAATTTAAAAAACAGGGAGCCGGGTTCGGCGGAAATTGATAATTTCACCACCTGAAAACTGAACAATATGGGCACTATATTACTCGAAGGAATGGAATTCTTTGCTTTTCACGGTTGTTTCAAGGAAGAACAGATCATTGGCACCAGGTTCATCGTCGATCTCTCTATCGATGCTGATACCGCAAGGGCTGAAGAATCCGATCATCTCAGGGATACCGTCGATTACGTCGGACTTTACCGGTGCGTTAAAAAGGAGATGGAACAGAAATCCTACTTGCTTGAAAATGTTGCCAGCCGGATCATGCATGCTGTGCAAATTGAGTTTCCTGCCATTTCATCCATCGAACTGAAACTTGCCAAGATCAACCCGCCGATGGGTGGTAAAATGCACCAGGTGAGCTATAAAACCAGTTGGAAGAAATGATTTGGTGTTAATTTCAAAACTTTTTGTAATTTTGCACACCAATTGCCTATGGTTTCGTGGCCGAGTGGCTAGGCAGCGGTCTGCAAAACCGTGTACAGCGGTTCGAATCCGCTCGAAACCTCCAGACCCGTTTCTTTTTAAGAACGGGTTTTTTTATTTATTACCTGAATAGGTGATGTATTCGCTGATCATGACCAGGATCAATGTGAAGGCACTGCTTAAAAGCACGCGGACAAAAGTGGCAATGAATTCACTCAGCCTGAATATTTCCAGGTAAAAAAGTGAAATATGATGCACCAGGATGAGGATGATCGCGTAGTACAGGAACCATTTCAATCCCTGGTTCTTCAGCGAGGGTGTATCCCCAATGAGGGATTCGGGGCCTGAGGAGATCGCCGAGATCACGAAGGGCCGGGCAAAGGCCATGAAAACACAGGCGGCAGCGTTCAGGCCAATGGTATTGGTAAACATGTCGATCCCGATTCCAAGGATGAAGGCCAGGATCAGCAACATCCAGCGGGGAGTTGAAAAGGGCAACAACAGAATGAAATAGATGTAGAAATACGGATTGATGTACCCTCCAAGGTTTACATGGTTCAGGATCAGTCCCTGAAAAAAAATCAGGAAGAAAAAACGCAGGATATTAAAAAAGACAGTTCTTGAGGTCACTTTTTATTGGTTTTCTTCTTGATTACCTGTTTATTGTGATTTGAAGGTTGATTTCAGCTCCTCTTTCTCCTTTCGCATCATATCCACCACAACTTCGATGTAGCCCAGGCTGTTGAAATCAGTTGAAAAAAGTATTTCCCCGTTATTGAAGTTCTCATCCTGGGCATTGGTGAAATCGGTGATGGTGCCGATTAAAAGTCCTTCCGGAAATATGTCTGAGTTGCCGCTGGTAATGATCGTATCACCCTTGACGATCACAACATGTTTGGGGATCTCCTTGACCTGGCCCTTCCGGTAGTTGCCGCCATTCCATTCAATATTGACCAGCTGGTTGTTCTTTTTAAACTTACCGGAGATTCTGCTGTCCTTGTTCAGCAGCGACATGGCCCAGCTGAAATGCGGGGACACGCTCACTACCTGGCCGACAATCTTATTGCCTATGATGAGGCCCATATGATGGATGAGGATTAT
>CAZPWZ010000011.1:4692-21757 GCA_964590675.1 uncultured Draconibacterium sp. | reverse complement strand
TCAAAAACAATTACCGGGGCTTTACCGGCATCGGTTTCCTGCGTGATCAGGTCAATGGTGATCTCCAGTTTCAGGTATTTGAATTTTGAATCGAAAACTAATTTTTTGAAGAATGACCGAAATTCACTCGTGGAGTCTGACTGTTTAAACTTGATGGTATCGATTTCCGCTACAACCAGGCTGTCGAGAAATGTCCTGAAGTAGATCTCCCGGGGTACCAGCCTGTTTTGCTTGGTTACGTATGTGTTCAGCGTTTTAAAATCAGCCAGTTCCCGGGTCATCCGCTGCTGTATTTCCTTGCTGACGGTATCTTTTATCCACAATTCGGGAAGGATGTAGTATAGTTTGTTCTGACCCAGGTAGAACGATTTGCCGACATATTCATTGATCTCCTTGTTGTTAAGTATGAAAGGCAATGTATGCACATTCCGGGGTGCAGCCGCCGTATCAATGCCGCTGCCCATCCATGGGGCGATGGACCGCGTTTTTATCTTGTACTTTGCACGCAACATGGCAAGCAAACTGGGTGTGATGTCAAGGTGTGAGGAGACCGATCGCAGTTGTGCCGGCTTTTTAAGCATGGGTGAAAAGATGAAAAGGGGAACGCTGTAATGGGCAAGTCCTGAGAACCGGTGCAGGTTGAGTTCCGGCAATCCATGATCACCGGTTATGATAAAGATCGTATTCTGGTACCCGGGCCTTTTCTTCCAGCCTTCGATCAGACCCTTCAGGGCATCATCGGTGTAGAGCACCGTGGCGAAGATATTTTTATACCGCTCGATATCAGCCCTTGTCGGCATTGCCGGATCGATGGCTTTCAGCCTGCTGTCCATCTCCGCCATGTAATATTCCTGGTTTGGAGGAATGAACGGGCTATGCAGCGAGAGGGTAAGGTAAATATCCAGTCGGGGTGAGGCAGGCAGCGAATCCATAACCTCGAAGGAGCGGGAATAAAGGTCTGCGTCGGAATGCCCCCAGTGATACCCGTCATTCAGGGCCTTGATTTTTTGATAATTGGGACCAAATGACCGGAGGATATAATCGGTCTCCTGCCGCCTTAAAAAGTCCTCCATGTAATTGAATGCCGGATCGCCTGCATAGAAGAAACTGGTATGGTAACCATTTTCACGCAAATACCGGATCAGGGAAAAATGGTAAGGGATTTTGTTGACCTGGTTAACAAAGGTTGGATCGCCGGGAGGAAGTGATCCGAAAATAGCGGGAAGGACATTGAAGGTTCGGGCGGAGGTTGAAAGGAAGTTATTCCAGAAAAGGCTATGCCCGGCCAATGAGTCGAGAAATGGCGTGAAACTGCCGTAAATGGGATTGTTGCCGATGAAACAGGATGAGAGTGATTCGACAATGACAAAGACCAGGTTCGGTTTTTCCTTTCCCAGGTTGAATAAGGGGCTGAGCACATCGGGGGCCCGGTCGGCATGCAGGAAGGGATACCGGGTGCCGGTAAAATCAAATTCAGGATGCGCCTCCTGGTAACGCAGGGCTGCAGCTTCAATGGTGGCATCATCGGCCTGCTGAGCCGGCAGCGACAGGTATTGAGCAACCTTGCCGGCAAGGTAGGCAACTTTATTCGCAGCCAGGTAGTATTCAAACCGGTTCCTGCTTTCAACCTCATCCGGGGTGACTGATCTCCTTAAAAACGGGGCGCTTAAGGCAATCAAAAGAAATATAATGATTACAAAACGGTGGATTCTCATGTTGCGGGTAATCCATATCACAAAAACAGTGAGTAAAATGATCAAAACAAAGGGCAGGAAGGTTACCAGGTTCAGCTCCACCGAGCTGAGGGTAATTGCAGTCATCTCTCCCGTCGTATAGGAAAAAACAACCTGGTCAAGGGGAGTCAGTACAATTGTGAAATATTTAAAAAGTCCCCATTCCAACAGCACGGCAATGAGAAATACCAGGGTGAAAAATGTTATTCCGGCCCATTTTTTCAACAGGGAGAGGAGCAGGAAGGGAATTAGCAGGAACCATGACAGGATGAGCCAAAGTGTAATATCCTGAAGGAATCCACGCCATTCAAGCAACCACACATCCGCCGGCAGCGAATGGAGCATCGAAAGGGAAATCCATTGGCCGGCCCGCAGTAATAGAATGAGGACAGCAACAACAAGGTTGAGACGGACGAACTGGCCAAGCATCCCGGTTAAGATGTTAAACCGGCTTTTTGGGGCAGAAGCAGGCAGCATGCTTACAGGTTTTGAAATTGTCTATTCTATGGTCATCTCATAAATCTCACCAACATAATCTTCTTTCGGAAATGGCGTATTATCCTGTGAATAGGCCGACCCGATCCACCATTTTGTATTATGAAACTCCTGTGTGATTATCAGCAGCATCTGGTTGTTCGGAACAGATGTTACCTTATCGTCCATGTAGCCAACCACACGGAGCTTATCCTTTTCAGGGCCGATCCGCCAGATGATCTTGTCAGGCTGCCAGTCGATCTGGAAATAATAGTAAGCCGACCCGAATAATTCATCATCCCGCTCCGGGGTTTTCTGGGTAAGCGCCCGGTAGTTTTTATCCCAGCGGTGGGCCCAGAAGGTTTTGTTATCATAACGCACCGGGGAACAGCCTTCGCGAAACTCAGCGGGTTGCCAGCAGGCCATATCCCAGTTGGTGCAGGATACCATGATTTTATCATCATCGGCCAGTATTTCCTCCGGGAAGGGCACATTCCAGTTCCTGACATTATACTGGTCGTCGGTGCCATGGATGTATGCCGGCGGCAATACCCATGATGGACAGTAAGGTACGGTTTTCAGGATTTCGAAGTCG
Organism: uncultured Draconibacterium sp.; assembly: GCA_964590675.1. Lineage (GTDB taxonomy): Bacteria > Bacteroidota > Bacteroidia > Bacteroidales > FEN-979 > CAIVAT01. The sequence continues at coordinate 18,955 of CAZPWZ010000011.1, read as the reverse complement.
ATTTCGGAATAACCGACATTTTTAACGCGCTGATCCTGTTGTCCGCCGTAATAATTTGCCATGTACCCGGCATTGCTGCAGTCGCGCCTGAAATTCCAGTCGGCCTGCGACTGGGTAATGAGCCAGATCGCATTGGTAATGCCATTCCACATGTTGTTTTTATTCAGCAGCTCTGTCAGCTTGCACTTCACGGTATACTTCCCAAAGGTAAGTCCATGCCGGGTGATCACACCGGTATTCTGCTTCTGCCATTTACCGAATTCGGTTTTTGGATTGCGGATGGTGATTTTATGGTTCACCGGGTCGGAAACCACCGATTCACAGGGCCGGCCGGCAACCGATGAGGTAATGGCCACCAGCTCCTCCTTCCGGTAAAACCGTTTGTTCCAGTTATAATCCATCCTGGAATAGTTGCTGTTAAAAATATCGGCTATCACCGGGATATTGTTCATCCTGGTGGATGGGTCGATATAATGGTAAAACTGGTCGAATGCCGCCTTGCTGAACAGTTCAGGATCCTGCCCGCAGCCGGCGGTCTTTGATTTCTCCGTCTCCTCCTTTGTAAAGGCACCCGGGCTGATATAAATTCCCGCCCCGGGATCGGGACTCGCAATGACGCGGAGTGAATCGGCCGCCTGCTGGATAATGGTATTTTTTAATGACTTTCCGGCACCATACCGGAAATAAAAAAATGGATTTACAAAGCCCTGTTCGCCGGTGATGCCAATGTTCTGAACATTTTCAGGAATGACCTTCTGCTTTACATTCATTTCGGCTGTGACCACAAGCATGAAGCTGTAAATTCCCACACGCGGGTTGCGCTTCCACCTGTCATTCTGGTTGTCGGCATAATACCGCTGCTCGTTCCTGGGATTGCCCACGATGCGGAATTTGCTTTCAAAGGTATGGAAATCATTGTCGGGCGGGATGATCCCGGTTTCGGCAAAGGTGGTGGTCACCTCCTCCCAGCTGCCATAAAAATTTTCCCACGCATTGGGATGCTGCCTGGCGCTGTCGGCCTGGTCGCGTTCAGGGAACTTGTAGGATTCGTTCTGGTAATAAATTTTATAGCAGAAATTCTGGGGTGCCGTGCCGGTATTTTTAACCTTGAATCCGAAATGAAAAAATCCATCTTCAGCCTGCCTGGCAGTCGGGATGATAAATCCTTGGGTGATGGCTTCGGTATAATCCAGGTAAAGCGGTTGTCCGGATTTCCAGTTCATCAATGGGTCGAAATCCTTCACGACAAACTGTTCACTCACTACCTCCAGCGATTTGGACGATTGACCGCAGGAGATGAATAACCCTGGAAGGAAGAGAAAGAGGAGGATATATCGCAGGATGTATTTCATGGACTACGGTTGCTTTTTGGTTGGGACCGAATAGAGATGGACAAAATCGGGCAGGATGGATGCATAGTTCCGCTCTTTGCCCACGCTTCCGGTCACAAGGAACGAACAGGAGGCCGGAGCGGTGAAATATCCCGGGACCAGGGAGAGCGCTTCGTAATACTTGGGATTGCAGTCTTTGTCATAACCGCTGAAATCGACATCCGAAAGGATCCTGAAGGTGGAATCATTGAACCGGATCTCCTTGAGGTCAAAACGCCAGTCGCGGTTATACCGGAATACCCTGACATCCCTGCTTTCACCCGGTTGGGTTGTGAAGAACAGGTCGGTCGGTTTAAGCGTATCCAGCCCGATGATTTTCCCGTTGTAACCCTGCTTTTCGCTATAGACCGGGTCCCACCGCTTGCGCGATAAATTCAGTCTGAGCAGGGAATAACTGCAGCGTACCTCCCCTATTCTCCGGGTAACGTTCAAAACCACATCACTGTTTATTCCCGGCATGAACCTGCCAACGGAAATTCCGGTTTCATGGTCGGCTTTGACCCATACCTTCACCGGTTCGTGGTCGTCAGTGGCAATCACTGTGCATTTTCCTCCTGCAGCACCACCTGATTCCCAAGCCATCACCTTCCAGGAGCCATCATTCGTGATCACCAGGATCTCGGAACGGTTGTCGGCATCAAAATCGCCGCTATAGATCGAAGGTGCCGGCGAATCGGATTTCCACAGGATCTTCATGCTTGTTTGTAAAGTACCCGCGGCATTGCAGGGATTCGTCACGGGGTCGAGGGAGCAGAGCATCCATCCCTTGTCGCCGCTCAGGATGACCTGGTCAGCCTGGTTTCCCAGGAATTTGCCCTTCAGTATCTTTTTCACGGGAAGGATTGCCCCGACGGACGATTGGTTCGACAGGCTGATCTTGCGGAACTCATTGCTGCCGGAGCAAAAGGCGTATGCCGTCATCCGGCCGTCGGGCCTGAGTACGAAAAGACCATCATTGCCTGTGTTCAGAAAATTGCCGGCAATTACCTTGTCTTTGGTGCTGATATCGGCCAGTTTGGTTGCGGCTCCGGTGGCTTCCCTGTCGAGCATGGCCACCTGAAATGGCGGGTAGTTGAACCGCGGGATAAATCCTCCGGGTTTTGTCATGTCGACCCAGGCTGAGTCGCCGCGCCGGTCGACCGGGGTGCCAAAGATGACAGTATAATCATCAATGAGGATATCGGTGCGGCTGTTATTCCAGAAATAGACCTGGATCTTGTAATCAGGTTTGAAAGGGACGGAGGTCAGATCGAAATACTTGGACACCTTGAACCATTTCCCCTGCGGGACTTCCGGTTCAAGCACCCCGATCCCCTGCCAGGTCACATTGACCCCCAATTCGTTGGAGGCGGTGAATACCATATTTCCCTTGACCTCATTCTTCGTCGGAAAAACATAGATCCAGGCGCTCAGCGCGACGGCCTTCAGGTTTTGGACGCCTATCTCGGCGGCAGTCCTTTCCACGGCAATGCTGAAACTGTTTTGTCCGAATGCCTTCACCGAATATTGTCCCGAATGGGCAATTCCCTTATAGAAACCATCCGGCGTCTCCTTTCCCGGGGCCATTTCGAAATCGTAGTAAAGCGTATTGGGCGGGAGCGATTGTTTCATTGGTGGATTGACAAATGCCTGTTCCGGTGCCGAGGGCATTTTCATCACCTTGGTAAATGGGAAATACTTCAGTCCCAGCGCAAGCACGATGACGGAACAAAACAATAGCAGGCCGAAGATGAGCAGTCTCCTGGATTTCTTATTCATGCAGTGTTGTTTAGCGGATCAGCACCATTTTCAGGCTGCCCTGGTAATCGTTGGTCGTCATCCGGCAGGTATACACGCCCGGCGGTACCCTGTTCCCCTGCTCATCGGTGCCATCCCAATGCTGAAATTGTCCGCCGGCCTGAACTGCCTCATGCTTCCAGGAACGCACCAGCAGGCCCTGCAGCGAATATATTTCAAGGATTACCTGCTTCACTGCGGGTAATTCATAATGGATCCTTGTTTCAGTGGTAAATGGATTGGGGACACTATACCTGAGGCCGGTGCCGGTGGTTCCCCTGACCTCGTTGACGGAAACCGGGAAGGTAACATGCAGTATTACCGGGATCACGAAGTTGTTATTGTAGAAATCACCTGCCACCAGATCGCACCGGTAGGTGCCGGGTAAAAGTGCGGAGGCATCGAAGTTGACGGCAACCGTACCTGTTTGGTTATGCATCAGGCTTCCGGATGGATTGACCAGGGAAACCCACGAGTTTGACAGTCCGTTGTTTTTTACCTTGATATGCCCCGGAATAGTGTGGGGCGTCGTTCCCGTGTTATCGCCCCGCAGGTCATACACAGCAAAAACATCATTCACAAACGATTCCCCGATGGTTCCCGTGATGGTTACAAAGGCCGATTCCCCTGGTTTCAGTACTCCCCTTCCGCCGGTGCTTTCGCCGTGCCAGTTCAGGGATGCGCCATTGCCCGTGGTTCCTGCAAAGATCAGTTCGCCCAGTGAACCGCCCGAGAAATTGGTGGCCCCGTTGATTATCACTCCCGGAGGAAAGTCCAGTTTAATATGCCTGATATATTCATCATCGGAACTTTGGTTGAAAACCGTAAAGAGCCAGTTGATCGCCTGCCCGGGGGTAAAGTCCCCGGCGCTGCAGGTCATGTATGAACCGATGAGATTGTCGGTTTGATGATCCTTTTTATTGGTGATGGTATCGAAAACCATGACGGAATAGTGCATGATACCTCCGCCCTGGTTGGTCACAAACAGTTCGTCGCCCGTACTTTTCCCTGTTTCAACAGTTTTTTCAAATGAGAGCGGAGTCACCAACAGTTCCGGTATCGTGCCTTCGATAACCGGCAGGCTGATGAAATCAAGCAGGCAGCCATCCCACCCCGCGGCAACGGAATGATCCTTGTGAAACACCCAGGACAGGGTATGGAAACCGGCCGGAACCTGGAAGGTCTCTTTGCTCCATGGAATGATCCCGTCCCAGCGGCCCATCTCAAAACCATCGATAAAAAAGGCCATGTAATCATAATTCTTGCTTCCGGTTGGGTCCTGTTCGCAAGAGATGTACTTGTAGAAACTGACCTCACCGGCAGCCAGGATATTGGCCGAAATGTTGAAGATGCTTTCGGCATTATCGGTGATCACCCCCGACCTGGCGCTGTACAACCCTTCATATTTCACCCCGGGTTCAATGAACCAGGGCCATTGCCCCGTCATGAACCATGGATATTTGCTGAAATTGCCGGTTTCAAAATCCTCGATGATCTGCCCCGAAAACAGGTATACCGTGTCGCTTTTAGCAAAATTGTTATTGGCCTCCAGTGCTGAATGCATCTTGTAGAGGTGTTCAAAGGAGGCTGAACTGCTGCCGGTAACATTAAAGGTCAGGGTTTTGGACGAATCGGGTTTCAATTGGTTCATTGTCCCCGCATTGACATTGAGGATAAGATCGGGATCGAGCGATGTGAGATCCACGCTGATGGCCGATGCTTTGGCACCGCCATCATTTTTGAAGGTCACGAGCAGGTCGGCGGTCTCGCCCGGGTCCAGCATGCCGTTGTCGCCATCTTCAAGCCGGGTTCCGGTAATCCTGAAAACGGGAGCATAGGCCACCAGTTCAAGCGGCCGCTGAAATCCCTGTTCCTGGGAGGTAACATGCAAAATGACCATGAACCCATAGTTATCGGGAATATTGGGCGCAACTTCAAATGTAAAGGCGTTGGCCAGGGTCATGTTTTGTCCCCCGGCAATTACCGGGACGGTTTCGGTGCTGTCGACCAGCGTGATGTAGGGATCTGTTTCGGTAATTGAAAAAACCAGCATGTTGAGTGGCTGCGTGCCCATGTTGTTTATTTGAAGCGACATGTTCGCCGTTTCTCCAAATTCTATCAGGCTGTCTCCCCCGGAAACAATGTTTTGACTGATCAGTAATCCAAAGGTGCTCCAGTTCAGGACCTTTGTTGAAGAGATGTTGTTATTGTCGGTAACCTGGAATTTGATTGGCAAATTTTGATAGGAATAGGTAGGCGTTCCGGTGAAATGCCCGTCTTCGGTGATCTCCATCTCCGGCGGGAAACCGCACGAATTAAACTTGTCCAGGGTATTGAGCGGTATGGATGGACCATTATTGTAAAAAGAAAACTGGTAGTTTTTATTATCCCCCGATGATAATCCTCCGGTCCAGGTGGTGCCTGCCGGGAAGGTCATGTCCCCGTAATAGTATTCGATATTCCCATTTGCATAGATCTTCACGGCAAAATTCAGGTTGGTACTTCCTTGCATGTTGTATATGGATGCTTTCCAACGGATAATGGCATAATTGGCATTGCCCTCATACCACACGCCCTGGCTGCTTGACGGATATATGCCCAAGTCGGACATAAAGGGTGACAGGATGGCGGTCTGCCTGAACAACAGCATTTTATCGATCAGGTAAGGATAGGTGTAAGGCTGATCATCGAAGACAATATACCCGTCGGCGTAAATGTAAAGCTTGCTGACATATTTTTTATAGAAGGGAAAATTGAAATCGAGTGTTTTGATCGCGAATCCCGAATTGTTGTTGGTGAGGGTAAGCTGCTGTGCCGTAACTGACGGAAAGGCCGAAGGGTAGGAATTTTCCGGGTAATCGAGTTTGACATCCCACAGGTAGGGTGGCGTTCCACCACCTGCCGTAAGTATGGCAGTATAGGGTTGATACAACTGGGCCGGGGGCAGGGAATTGTTATTTATTACCGGCTTGTCGACCACAAGGGTATAATTCATACTGAGCCGGGTGATGGTATTATTCTGAAGGGGCACATTCGAATTGGTATAATTGGTAATAACCGGGTTGGTCCCGGTATAATCGATCAGCGACCAGTTTACGATCTCACCGGTATAGGCGCCGCTTGGATCGGCCTCCTGGACCTGCAGGAAGTACTTTGCCGGCTGGCCGCTGTTTACCTGGTTGACCAGGGGCGCCAGGTCGAGGCCAAATTCGATGGTTTTATCGGCTTCGGTAGTACCTCCCTGCATATACAAATCGCCGCCCTGGAAATTGAAAATCGGGTATTCCTGGACATAGGATGGCGTGGTTGCCGACAAGTTGGTGGAAACGCCTGCCGTGACTTTGATCTTATTGCGGGAGTTGTGTTTAAGCGTGACTTTCATGGTCAGCTTCGGCGCGCAGGTTGCCTTCACGTCGAGCACGTAAACCGTATGATTCCAGATACCGCCATAGCCCATGTTATCGGCCAGGTTCTTGTACATGGTGTAGCAGAATCCCTGGTTGCTCCATCCAGTGCCGGCATAGCCGTTGGCGAATTTCAGTCCGCCCTTTTCCCAGTCCTTCATGTTGATCACCCCATCGCCATTGATGTCAATGTTGGTGGTATACTGTCCGTCGCCATTGAAATCATACCTGACGGAATCGTTGTAACCGCAGATGGTCCAGGCATGCGAGGGACTTCCGCCCCATGAGGTCTGCACATATTTGCCGGCTTCGGGGGTGCCAGCAGGGAAGGTGGCGATCGGGCTGAAATACTGCCCGTAAATGTTGGCCACACCACCCACGGATGCACCTTCAAGGTGGTCGAACAGCCAGAATTTCAGGGTTTGAAGCCCTTCAGGGGTATCCACACGGATCCCCTTCACCGAATTCAGCCGGTTATGCATGCCATTGTAGTATTTGTCGTATCCCGTGATCCACCGGGTATAACCACCGGTATTTAAACCTCCGCCGTAATCGGTAACATTCATGTTCCCGCAGGCCCTTACGATCTCCCAGGAATCAAAGAAGCTGACTCCCTGGTAGTTATTGGCATTATTTAAAAAATCCCAGGTGAAATGCGTCGGATATTGATTGGCTGCCTGGTTCGCCGGAATGGTTCGCAAACGGTCGATCTCATAGGTGAAGTTAAATGCGATGCCGGCCGACTGCCCACATTCATATCCCGATTGCGCCGTGATGGGGCGGAAATAGGGCTGGGTGGAATTGTCGATACTCACCGGGAGCAGCGGAGCGTTATCGCCTTTATATGCCTCGGGAAGTTTCAATTCCGGGATGTTCGATAAAACGAACAATTCATCCGGGGTGAGCGAAACCGGTTCGAGCCCCTTCTGGTAGGGAAGATCCTGGGAAAATAACCTGGGTCCCATCCCGATGACCAGGGAAAGACCTATAAGAAACGATATTTTTTTCATGTCGGGAACAACATTGGTAACTTACAAATTTACTACTTTTTTTTCGATTGGTCGTATGAATATCTGGCGTCGAGCATCACCATCGTATCAACAGGAATGTTGAGGTCGTGTGCTTTTTTTTCTACAACAGCCATCCATCCAGGATTGTTTTTTATGGTCAGTGCAATGTAATGGATCGTGTCGATCGTGCTTTTTCCCTGCAAATTGCTGTAATTGGTGAAAAATGTATATTCCGCATCACCCTGCACCATCTCTTCCAGCGGCCGGTCCTGCAGCCGTGACTTTTTCACCATGAACCGGAACCATTCGCGGTCATTCCTGATCTCGTTCTCAATGTTATAAATCATCGGATCAGCGATCTCCGGGTGAAACGCCAGGAAGGCTTCATCGGCAAAGTTCCAGAACCCGCAATGCAGGTTGATCTCCGATACCATGAGCAGCACCACATCATATTTCAGCAGCTTATCCCGCAGGTTCGATTTATCCACATACACCGGCGGATCGTTATTCTGGTATGGGTATACCTTCTTGTTGTAGTACCAGTAATCCTGGGTTTTAAAGATCCTGCTCCCGTAATCCTCCACGATATTTACATAATAGCTGTCGGCAATGACCAGTGCCGAAAGTGACTTTCCGGGTTTATGACTGAATTCCACCACCGGGTAAGCGCCCGGGGTCGGCTGCAGGGGGCATGCGAGGTTGAGCAATTCGCCGATATCGTTGTCCGTTCCCAGCGGAGTATCTGACACGTTGAGCCGGCGGATATGGAAATCCGGCAATGTCCGGCCGGTTTCCGATTCAATCAGGCGGCTGATGGTGTCCACGGCATATGGAACCCCGTAAAGGCTCCAGTGCATGCCGTAACGCGGAAACAACGGGAAACGCGCCGTATCCTTCATCTGCAGGAAATAGCTGTTCAGATCCGTGAAGGTCAGCCCCAGGTCGCGCGAAAGTTTGACAAAGTAATCGTAGTTGGTCTCTTCCCGTTTATCCGGGTGGAACCGGTGCGGGATGTATTCAGGGTAAAAACTGGCCTTCCCTGGTTCATAAACCAGCAGCAGGGGAATGTGGTATGATCTCAGCGAATCCATCACATTCCTGAGGCGCGACAATTTCTTATCGATGGTCCTTTGGCCGATAAAATATGTACCGTTGTACTCATGAATATAATCCTCTTCAAAAAGGTACCGCTCCTTTCCCTGGATAAATCCTTTGGCATGAATGATCCCGAACAGGCTGTAATCGTATTGGTTGCTGATGCGGATCAGGGATTTGCGGAAACCGATATTGTCATTCACACGGAGCGAAAGCTGATCCTGGAACTCACCGGAAAACCACCGTGTCCAGGTGAAATACTTCAGTTTCGGCAATTCGCTTTGACTGTAATAGCCCGTCAAAGGCGCCTCCCTGAAGAGTTTTAACCGGAACTGTATGATTGAGATCACCAACAGCGCCAGTAGCAGAAATAAGATTATGACCTTGATCCTGTTCATTTATTTAAAATTCAAAGTGCAAAATTCAAAATGTATTCTTTCATCTGCCTGATCCACTTCAGTGCTCATTCTTTACGATCAACGATTCATCTTCTGTTCCGTGAAATACGCCGCATACGCCCGGTCAATAAACCCCGCCCCCGGATTCCCCCATCCTCCGCCAACCTGCAGCAACACAATGACATCCTGCCGTTCCACAGATTCTCGGAGGTCAACATCAGTGGTGAATTTCTGTTGGGTGAATTTTTCCGGATAAACCTCCCTGTCGTAATACCAGAACTCCATTTTATCAAATACCTGGCCTATGATTCCGAGATCATACCAGGCCCAGTAAAAGCTGTCGCCGATAAACAGCGCCTTGACTTTATTACCGGGCGATTGTTTTTGATCAGTTATGTTGCTACTGTCATTATGAAACACCGGGTAGGCCAGCGGCGGATGGCCGACATCCCATACCAGGTTCATGGTTTCGTTGACATCATCGTCGAATTGTCTTGGTTTTTCAGCCATTTCGATGCGGTCGATGTGCAAACCGGGCATGGGCCGGCCGAGGTGTTGTTCCAGGTAACGGATGGCCGAATCGGCTGCCAGCACCGAGCCGTAAACGCTCCAGTGAACCCCCGTGGCGGGAAACAGAAGCCAGCGCGAGGTATCCTTCATCTGGCGGAACCAGGGATTGAAATCGATGAAGTTGATCCCATTCCCGGCACAGGCCTTCACCAGGTAATCGCGGCCTGAAATTCCGGGTTTCCGTCGTGTAAAACGGTCCGGAATGTCCTCAGGATAAAACAGCACCTTGTCCGGTGCAACGATCACCAGCAGGAAAATCCCTTTTTCATCCAGGAAAAACTGCTGCAGTTTGCGGAGTTTCATGACGCGCTGATCGATCAGTCCGCGGTTCAGATGATCATATCCCAGGGATGCCGTAATATATTCATGGGTGAAATAATTGCCGCGTTTTCCACGGATCACTGTCGACGGGTGTGGTACCGAAAAGATGGAGTGATCGAGCTGGTTGTGCAGGCGCACCCAGTCGGGTTTAAACCCTGCCGAATCCTGCATGTGCCGCTGGTATTGATCCTGGAAGGCCCCATTCAGCCACGATTCCGGCGAAAAAACCGGGGAGGCGGCAAAGGTGTAAGCCCCGTTCAGCGGTTTGGACTGCACAAACTCCAGTTCCGACTGCAGCGAAGGTGCAACCATCAGCATTAACAATATCGTCAGAAGGGTGTACTTGGTAACAACCATATGCAGCGGGGGTTTGTTGAATTCCCATACAAATCTAAGGAAATTTGAAACCCGTTTGGCCGCCTTTTCTATCTTTGCAGCAATAGAAATTTCATGGCTGATTTCTTCCAAAGAAAGATTCACCTGGTCATCCTGGCAGTTCTTTTCATCCTGCTGGTTACTTTATCGCTGCTATCCGACGGGTATTACGGGGGCGCCGACAACATCACGCATTACCTGATCTCCCATTACGCCTTCAAACACCCTTACCTTTTCCTGAATGCATGGGGTCGCCCGCTTTTCACCATTCTTTCTGCCCCATTTGCGCAATCCGGGCTGTTGGGAATCAAGGTGATGAATATTTTACTGGGTCTCCTTACCGCATACTATGCCTTCCGGATCGCCAGGATGCTGAAACTCGAACCTGCCTTCCTGGCCCTGGTTTTCGTTTGTTTCACCCCGCTCTATTTCCTGATGATGCCCACCGCGCTCACCGAAATCCTGTTCAGTTTCGTGCTGATGACCGCTGTTTTTCTTTTTATCCGTGGAAATTACATCGCATCGGCGGTGGTGATCTCCTTCCTGCCCTTTGCCCGCACCGAGGGATATCTCCTGCTGCCTTTATTCCTGCTGGCCCTTGTCTGGGCGCGACAATACAGGGCGATCTCCTTCCTGGCAGCCGGGATTGTCATTTTCAGCATTGCCGGCAGTTTTTATTACAATGATATCTTCTGGCTGTTCAACCTGTTTCCTTATCCCGTTACCTACCGCCATCCCATTTATCATGAGACAGGAAGCCTGTGGTATTTTCTGCAGATGCGCGAATCGATCCTGGGTCTGCCGCTGGTCATATTCTTCATTGCAGGAATGATCGGGTTGATGCGTAATTCCTTTTCCGGGGATAAAATCCTCCGGCACAGGGCCCAATTGATTGTCATACTTGCAGCCGGACCATTTCTGCTTTACCTGGCGTTGCATTCCGTACTTTACTGGCAGGCGATGGGTGGTTCCATGGGACTGGGACGTGTAATGGCCGCCGTTATGCCACTGGCCGCGCTGATTGCACTTTATGGTTATACCGCACTGCAGGAGGTTCTATGGAAAAACCGTTATTTCCAGCGGGCGTTCATGCTTGTCATCGTTGCCCTGGTGGTGATCACCCCCTTCAGGAACAATGTTATCCCATTTCCGCTTTCCCCCGAGGAGGAAACCATCAGGGAGGCGACCCGGTGGATCAGTGCATCTCCCCACGCCAACCGGCTGGTGTTTTATACCGATAACAATGTCCCCTATTACCTCGGACTCGATCCCTACGGGAAATCGCCCGCCTCCTGTTACCTTTTTGGCGATGAGCGGTTTCTCGACACGATACCGGTTGGATCGCTGCTGGTGTGGGACGCACACTTCGGCGCCAATGAATCGAAGGTCCCGCTCGATTCGCTGCTGGGAAATCCCCGGCACCGGCTTGTCAATTATTTCAGACCCGATCCGCCCTGGACCACCTTCGGGGGCTATGATTACGCATGTTATATCACGCTGGTGGGCGAACCCGGAGTTGGTGCGGATAATGATGCCATCCGTGATTCAATCCTGGATTCCCGGGAGTCGGAGAATTGCGTTGACACCCTCCTTTTTAACACATTTGAACAACCCGCTGATGCTGATCCTGCGCTGTTGTCCGCAGAAATCGTTCACCGGGGAAAATTTTCATTTATGATGGATGGCCGCACAGAATACAGCCCCGGCTTATGCTTGTATGTGAAAGATATCGCGGTCAAACAGAGCGATCCATCCATGGGTACAGACAAAGTATTGGAAATCAGGACGGTGGTTTATATTTTCATACCCGAACCCGATACTACCCTCAACACGCTGCTGGTCATCTCCTTCGAGAACAATAACCAGCCCTACAGTTACACCTCCCTGAAACTGAATGAACAAAAATTCAAACCGGGCCAGTGGAACCGGGTAGTACTCAAGTCGCCGATCCCGGAATTCAAATCGCCGGACGATCTTTTCAAGGTATACATCTGGAATCCGGGGAAACAGCAGTTTTACATGGATGATCTGCGGGTGGTGGTGGTCAGATAAATATCGTTATTCCTTTACGATTTTGCCCGTTGCGATTAAGCCACGGTGGTCGCGAAGTTCATAAAAAAGAAGGCCCCGGGTAACCGGTGACAGGGTTATTGTGGTTGTTCGTGTGAATGAATGTTGTAAAAGTTTTCTGCCGGAGATGTCATACAGGCAAATTTCAACCCTGGAAGGACTGTCCACGAAAACACGTACGATTCCCTTCGAAGGATTGGGGTACACCCGGACATCCGTGACCGGATCAATGTCGTGAATGGAAAAAGGGCCCTGGTATTCAAACGCACCCATGTCGATCCGATTGCCGCAAACCCTGGGATTACCCGCAAAATCATACAGCGATTGAAATGGTGTTTGTATCGTATCGCCTGTGTTGATGCAGGGAGAGGTGCTTTTAAGTTCCCAATTGTAAGCTCCAATACCGGTAAGCACCCCGATACCTGCGGTGGGATTCACAAATTCCGCATCCGCATTGATATTGGATGGTCCCGGGAGCGGGATCTGGTTGATACAGTTGAACTCCACGGTGCTGGTCACATTCCACCAGGCAACCATGCCATATTCAGAACCGGTATTATAAAAAACATTGTTAATTACCTGTATATCCAGGCTATAGGAGGGTTTTCCATCCACTGCCAGTTCACTGATGTGGGAGTAATCCCAATTATTGCAAATGGTATTGCCAACCAGGTATGCGGTGGTTTTAGATGGTGATCCGGGAGTCAGGTAGATTCCGGCGCCACGGCCGGCCCAGGCCAGGGTCTGATTGTTGAAAACCAGGTTCTGGAGGATATAACAATCCTTCGCACCGGTTTCGCCATATATACCCCTGGCCGTATTGTTGTAAATTTCGTTGTTTTCAATCAGTACATATGCTCCGGAGAATCGGATCCCGCAGTTATAATTGTTAAAAATTTTATTCCCGGTGATTGCACAGGTATCGGCTGAGTCGCAGTCGATGCCCTGGGCGTAATGGTGGTGTATTTCATTGTGTTCGATCAGCACGTTTGAACCTGAAAACCGGATCCCTTCCTGGTTGCTGAATATTTCATTATGACTGATCTTCATTTTGCCACCACCCCGGATGGCCCCCGATGTGTTGCTGTAAATCTGGTTGCCGCTGATTTCGGCGCCTGCCATCGTTGAACTGAAGATGGCCTCCACATTGTTATTCATAATGCAATCCATGATGGCCGAACTGTCACAGCCGTTCAGTTCAACCGCCCTCCCGTTGGTATTGGATAATTTACAGCGCTCAAGCCCCAGTTTGGAATGCGGTCCCGATACCAGGATACCCGTTCCTGACAGGTTGCTGACGGAACAATGGTCCATGATGAGATTTCCGTTTGATATCCGGATGGAAGCATTGTCGCAGCGTTCAGGCATGATGCACCAGGAAAGCAGCGTCTGCTCTTGATAATCCTGGTTGTTAATATTTATGCCGTTCCATTTTGACTTTGCCGCAAGAATCCCGAACCTGATATTTTGCAGTGAGTCGCCCCTGGCATCCAGCACCCCCTCCACGCTGATGCTGTAATTTGCCATGAACCGGATGTAGGTTCCCGGGCAGATGGTCATCCGGGCGCCTTTGCTGATGGTCACATTTCCGATCACCGACAGGGTGTCGGTGCAGATCAGGGTATCGTTGGTGATGATGCCGGCAAGTCCGCTGAAACCTGTTCCGGAAACCGCGATCCTCATCGTCTCCAGGCTGTCGGCCGAGATGAAAACCGTATCAGCATAACTGTTGGGCCCTGTTGGTGTGAATTGTAAATAAACCATCTTTTCGTCGAAGGGAATGCAGGGCACCGTGACTGAATTTCCGAAGGAGCTGCCGTCGAGACTGATCCTGAAGGGATCGGAACAGGCCA
>CAZPWZ010000011.1:0-4682 GCA_964590675.1 uncultured Draconibacterium sp. | reverse complement strand
GTGTTCACGGGAACAAGGCCGAAGCTGATCATGCTGGCGCCTGTTTTAACCCTGTATACCGTATCCGGATAAGTATGTTCAACGATGTGTTTTTTCAGAACCAACCCGTTTGAACCAATCCCGAAAAGGTAATGCGACGGGTTATAAAAAAGCCTGTTGAGTGATGAAGTTGTTGCATAGTCATTGTTCCAGCACAATCCGTTTGAACCGGTCACAAAGATGCTGCCGTTGCCAAGCAGATACCCGTCGAATTCATTGATGAAAAGGCATTGCTTTACCGTGGGATCAAGGATTTCGGTGTAGGACTGGCTGAAGGTCGATCCGCCATCCACGGTTTTCCAGATTTTAAACTTATCATCAGGCAGCCAGTAGAGTCCCGGCCTGATAAAATAGCCTGCACCTGCGCTGTAAAAAGAATAGAAGGTCCTCCCGGGTGGCGGCTGTGATGCAGTTGCCCAGGCATCACCACGGTTTGTCGTTCTTTTTGATACATCGTACCAGCCGTCGAAACAGTGCGGGTAGCCAATATACGCACCCCCGTTGAAATAAGCAACGCTGTCATTGATAAACTGAATGCGGTTTGTACGCTCCCCTATCCCGAGTTCATGCTGCCAGGTTGCCCCGTAGTCGGTTGATTTTGCAATATAATACGAATCAACATAATAATTATTCCCGGCCCAGACACAATGCGTGATGTTTGGGACGAGTGAAAATCCGGTCTTTGAGCCGAAGAATCCCAGTTCAGTGATCGTATCACTTAAATTGGTTACCAGGTGCCAGGAAATACCGCGGTCACTGCTCCTGTAAATGCAGTTGCCCCCGGCGTAAAGGGTATCGGGCCCGGCTTTGCAGATGGAGGTAAAAATGCCTGGTAATGCAGCCTGTTCGCTCCAGGTGGTCCCCTGGTCAATTGATCTCAGGATCACACCATCGGCGCTGATGACGAACCCGACAGAATCACTAATAAAACACCCATCCACGAGATTGAGCGATCCTCCGCTATGCACTTCCTGCCATTGGGCAAGACAAAGGGTGGGGAATAACAAAAGGAATGTGAATAACTGAGTCTTCATCGCTATTTGGTATTACCATTGAAAGTTTATGATAAAACGAAAGTGAAGTCAGGAGATAAATATCTTGTAAGCTGAAGAATACAGAACCAGTTCATGGTTTGCAATTTAATGTTACACGATTTCCCTGGCCGGGACTCCGGCCACCGTAAGATTGTCTGAAACATCCCTGGTAACAACTGCTCCTGCACCTACCATAATACCATTGCCGAGTTTTTTCTCAGGGAGAATTGTGGAATTTCCTCCGATATAACAGCTTTTCCCGATTTTAACATATCCCAATACAACTGCATTGGGCGCAATCGTTGTGAAATCGTCTACAATGGCATCATGCATAATATTGCACATGGAATTCAGTTTGACAAACCGGCCTATTGTGGCATTGGATGATACATTCACTCCGTGCTGAATTACTGCCAGCCTGTCAATCTGCGCTGTTTTGGCAATATGCGAAGTAGGTGAAATCAGTCCTTCAAAAGTGTATCCCGCTTCGTGGTAAAGATGAAAAAGTTTTTCCCGTAAGGCAGGTTTGTCGGGAGAGAGAACTACAGGAAACTGCCTGTATTGATCAGCCCTGTTTATTGCATCAAGATCTGATCCAAGTATCTTGTAATTCATATAGGCTCCGGTTCTGTCATTATCGAAAATACCAACAATTTTTACATTGCATTGTTCACATAACTCGATCATTTCATGAAATCCGCCAACCAGTATTATCGATTTTTCAATCATGATTATACTCCTTCAAATTTATCCATTTTTATCATTATAAACCAAGTTGCTCCTCCACCACATAAAGAGGCCGGTTCTTCGTTTGCAAAAATATTTTTCCGATATATTGCCCGATAATGCCAATGGCAAACAATTGCATTCCTCCTAAAAATGTAATAAGTGCGATGATGGTGGGCCATCCTAACACGGCTATCCCTGAAGACAATCGTTGAATGATAACAATGATAAAATAGAAAAAGCTTATAACAGAAATGACCAGACCAAGCTCGGAAACAAACTCAATTGGTCTGGTTGAGAAAGATAGTAATGAGGACAGGGCAAAGCGCAACTGACGGGACAGTGGATAATTCGTTTTTCCTGAATATCGTTTGCCTGACGAAACCAGTACTTTATCAGTCGGTAAGTTAAGTGATCCCATTATAAATGTGAGGCTTGGTTCTATTTCCCGGTATTTAAGCACTTCATTGATGGTCCTTCTGGAAATGATCCGGAACATGCTCGTATTGAAATCCATCTTCACATCCGACAGTTTGGATATGGTATGGAGAAATAACCGGGATATCATGTTCCTGACCGGAGATTCGTTTTTGGCTTTTTTATATCCATAAACAATATCAAAACCCGACTTGATTTTATTGAACAAAGCAGGTATATCCTCCGGTTCATCCTGAAGGTCTCCATCCATAATAACAGCAAACGCTCCTGCCGAGGCTTGTAAACCGGCAAAAACAGCCACATGCTGCCCGTATGAACGAGAGAGCTTTATATACTTTACCCTGTTGTCCGATTGATGTTGTGATTTTAATACGTTAACAGTATCATCCCTGTTAATATCCGTTACAAAAATTATCTCAAATGATAACTGCATGGTTTCCAACGATTTTGTCAATCGTCTCGTCAATTCTGGGATATTTGACGCCTCCTCCCTCACCGGAATAATGACAGATAAATCTGTGACCATATATGATTTTTTATAACAGTTACGATACTAAGTGCTTGTCAGAATTTGTTTAATCGTATCACAGATGTACTTAACCGAATCCCTGCTTAATGCACTGTACATCGGCAATGTAATTTCATTGTCAGTCACATATTCGGTTAATGGAAGACTCCATTTTGAATCCCTGTAGATCGAAAACCGGTGAACCGCCGGATAATGAACACTGGTCTGAATGCCGGCAAGGTGAAGCCTGTCTCTCACTTCTTCACGCTTTTCTGAAGTTGAGTCCCTGAGAATGACAGGAAAGATATAGTTTGAAGTAAATTCATGATGGCCTGTAAACGGGACAATGATACCATCAACATCCTTTAAAAGTTCAGAATACAGATTCCTGATCTCCTGCCTGTTTATAAGATCCTGTTTTAATTTGGAGAGCTGGACGATGCCGATGGAGGCCCTGATATCATCCATCCTAGAATTATATCCCAGTGCAACCACATCATAGGCCGTTGCATGCCCTTTTGACCGTTGGTACGACATCGTAGTCATCCCATGCGATCGCAAAAGTCTGATCCTTTTTGCCAGGTCATCATCCCCGGTTACAATCATGCCACCTTCGCCGGTGCTGATATTTTTATTAGTGAAGAAGCTGAAACAACCTATATCGCCAAGGGTGCCAAGTTTCTGGTCATGGTACTCTGACAACGGGCCATGACATGCGTCTTCAACCACTTTCAGGTTGAATTTCCGGGCTATCGCAAGGATGGAATCCATATCACAGGGATAACCAGCATAATGCATTACAATGATCGCCCTGGTTTTTGGGGTAATTCGCTTTTCTATTTCAAGCGGATCAATTGTGAGATCATGAAGTCCTTTGATATCTGCGAATACCGGGGTTGCACCAACATACCTGATGGCATTGACCGTGGCAACAAAGGTCATGGACGGACAAATGACCTCATCGTCCGGTTTCAATCCTAAAACATTGAATGCCAGATGCAGTGAACTTGTACAGTTTGAGGTGGTGATGGCATGTTTAACTCCAAGCATTGACTCAAATAAATGCTCAAACTCTTCACACTTTGGACCGGTCGAAATCCATCCTGAACGGATGACTTCAGTAACGGCCCTCTCCTCCCTTTCATCAAAATTGAGGTCAAATAATGGAATTTTATAGTTCATCTTATACACTTGTTAAATTGATTCCATGCCTGAAAGTTGCCGGAAAATTAATATTTTCCCTGCAAGTTATAAATAAAACACCTTACTTTCGGAGCTGACCAAATCCGAGATCCTTATGCTCCTGAGATCTATAGCCGGGGTTTCAATCGTAAAAATGGTCGCCGGCTGACTCAGTTTAGTGTTATAAATGGTAAACTCCACATAATTCCCCGGATCTATTTCATCATTGATATGATTGATTTTTATCCTGGATTTCTCTGTTGCAGCAAAATCAACCCTCTTAAAGGAAACTGAAAAGGATTTGCATTTTGAGTAATAAACCACCAGGATTTTATCGGAAACATCACTGACCACAGTATCATTTGCTCCGGGTATGGCTAGTTGTGCCAATACGAGTAGTGTATTATCCGATTTCAATGCCTGATGATAAATGACTCTGTAACCGGGTAATGCGGAATTCTTCGTTAGTTTTAGGAATTCCTTTTCATCGCGGATCATAGGGTGATTGATGCCCGATTTGCACAGGATATAATAAGTCCATTGAAAACCCTGCTCAGTTATTCCACCTGCCATGTAATTAGTATTATTCCATAGCATCGATGAATAAATATTTGAGTATGGAGGAATGTTCTTAAACGCATCTGATTTTATCATTTCGTCAACGGTACGTAATCTCAGATTTGCCTGTTGTACATCCTTAGCAACATAATAATTTGAAAAGTCGGTCAGGAAAGCACACATGACCAATCCGGCTG
>CAZPWZ010000010.1:0-22301 GCA_964590675.1 uncultured Draconibacterium sp. | reverse complement strand
AGCCTCCGATCACTACTTTTCTGTGGGCTTTCAGAAAATCCATTAAAAACCGGTCACCGTCTTCCTCGCAAAGTTGCGGATGGATGAATCCATATTCAACGGGCAATTCAATTCTCACCCTGTTTATGAAGTCCCATATATCCATTTGCGAAAATCCGGGACATTTTCCAGTGCAAACGCACATAATAAATCCAGGTTTTTGCTTGTCTGACATAATTTTGTTTTTTAAAGATTGATCCCATTCCGAAAAGGCATTTTCAAAGAAAACAGGACACTGAACTAAGTCGAAGTGTCTTCATTAACAGGTTATTGGATCCTTCGGCGTCGCTCAGGACCCAATCACCAGACTTTTCGGAGAGGACTCATTGTTAAATTTTATGCTTTAGATGACCTTTATTCGTCTAGATGTTTCTTATTTGTTTATCATTCCTGATTCGTTGTTCGTAGAAAGACGAAATCATATATAAAAAAAACTCAATCCCTTTTGTTTCGTGGTCTGAGCTGGCACATGCATGAACCGGATAATTTTTCCGTTATATCTATGATCAATGGCATTTCATCCCGTTCCCATTCCACCAGCCCACCGGCCAGGTTTGCTATTCTGTCAGCAAGTCCCTTCCCCATGAGTAGTTTAACTGCCTCCTTACTGTGTAACCCGGCAGCATCGGCAAAAATCAGGGCTTTTTCTTCCGGTAAATGTTCATAGGTCTCCTCAAGTATGCTGAATGGGCAATAGATCACTTCAGGAACATCGAACATCTTAAACCGGCTTAGTGTCTCTTCCCGTACATCGATGAGGAGGGCCCCCTGCTGACAGAGTGAAAATGCCTGCCTCGGTGTGAGATTAAAAACATCACCACTGATAAACCCGGTGTTGCTAAACAATGCATCCATCCCTAAATGTAAAAAATAACGATGTAATAAATTCCGATAAGAATGAATAAAACCGCCACAATCCTGCGAAACCACAATTCAAATATCTTGATCCTGTCGTAGAGTTTACCAACATTTCCAACGGCATAAGCAAGCAGCCAGGCGAAAATGATTACCGGCAATCCGGTCGCAATCGCAAAAATTACGGGTAAATACAAGCCACTGACGCTGGTAATTGTAATCGGGATCAACATGGCGAAATAAAGCACGCCGCTATAGGGACAGAAGGCCATGGCGAATACCATTCCAAGCAGCAGGGTTCCCCAGTAACTGCGTTTGCTGTGTTCACCTATTTTCTCGGTCAGGCCGGAAACCCCTGGGAATTTGATTTTTATAAAATCGAGCATGAAAAGTCCGATCAGGATCAGGATCGGTCCAAGCAGCTTTTCCCCCCAACCCTGGAAAAGCATGGTGACTTTCATTTTGCTGGCCCCCAGGAATATGATGACGCCCAAGCCGGTATAGGAGATTGCACGTCCAAGCGTATAAATCAGTCCCTTGATAAAGACCCGTCGCCGGTTTTCAATATCCCGGCTGATAAAACCGATGGCCGAAATATTGGTCGCCAGCGGACATGGACTTATCGCCGTCATCAATCCCAGGATGAAAGCGGTTAACGCTGCATACTGGGAGTTTTCAAGAATAGTTTGTAACCAGGATCCCATTTTGAAATTTGTGAATGTGCTGATGTGTTGATGTGCTGATGTGCTGATGTGCTGATGTGCTAATGTGCTGATATGCTAATGTGCTAATTTGCTAATGTGCTGATGTGAAAATTTGAGAATGCTTATTTCAGCATGCCGTCAACAGCTTTTTTAATCTCGGCTTTCAACTTTTCGGGGCTGTCATTGGCGTACAAAAATCCTTTATCCGTCAGGTCGACCCGCTTACTGGCGGAAATTACAATCAGGGTTTGTCCTTCGATATTGTACTTTTTCCCAATCGCTTCACCCTCTTTTTCATCAAGGTTGACACTTTTAAATGCAATCTCACCACTTTTTACCTGCGCAGCAAACTGTGTTTCAACTGCCTCTTTTGACACTTTTTCCACGTTATTGCATGTCATGCAGCGCCTGGTAAAGTGAAAATAGAAAACATCGACCTTTTTAGCCGGAGCAACGGATTTTGGTCCGCTCGGAACGGTGGATGATGATCCGTTTGGAGCGGTGGATGAGCCACCTGTGCAGGCATAGATGCCGGTTGCGACGGTCAATGCCACAAAAAAACTGATAATTCGTCTCATTTTGACAGTTTTATTTGGTTAACAATTGTTTTATTTCCTCTGCTGACGGAACACGGCCCTTAACGACGACCTTGCCGTCAACAACCATTGCAGGCGTTGACATGACCCCGTACCTCATGATTTCCATGATGTCTTCCACTTTTGTAACAGTGGCATCGATGCCGTATTTCTCAACCACTTCATGGGTTGTTTTATAGAAGGTTTTGCAATTCGGGCACCCCGGGCCAAGAATTTTTATTTCCATATTTGTATTTTTAAATTTTATCAGCACATCAGCACATTAACACATCAGCATATCAGCACATTAGCACATCAGCACATTATCACATCAGCACATTAACTTCATTTTCTGAAAAACCCCTCAAACATATCCCGGGCCTCTTCCCAGTTTGTTTTATTTATACAATATTTTATATAAGGAGGATTGATTTCTCCCTGGATGAGGCCAGACTCCTTCAAAGCCTTTAGATGTTCTGAAAGAGTTGATCGTGCAATAGGGATATCTTCGGCCATGTCGCCGCTGTAGCAGCACTTATCGATGTTACCGGCAAGGAAGTCCAAAATGAACACCCGTGCCGGATGCGCAAGGGCTTTCGCATACCGGGCCATTTTCTCCTGGGATTCAGTATAATATTTCTTTTCTGCAATCATGTCGTTTTGTATTTCGTAGAATAACGAAACAAAGGTAGGTAAATAAAGTGGTCTGTATAACGAAATATAATTATTTTTCAATAACTATTTTAATCTTTTCGCCCTTCATCCGTTCGGTCAGCCAGTTTTCCAGGCGCTGATAATGATGGGGAGGCCATCCTGGCTTAGGTCATTTTCATTTTGTCCATTGCAGGGAAACTGACGTTTACCGGTAAACCAATCTTGACTCAACCCATCAGCCGACACATATGTAAAATTTCAGATATTGATATCAGGAGGGATCATTTTGAACAATCCGGAAACTGGAACAGCATTGATTGCTATTTATTTTCTCTTCTTGCGCCTAACTCTTGCTTCATCAGGGCAGTGGTTTTGGTATCGATCCTGTAAAAGATCATAAACACGGCACATGACATGTATAAAATACCGGGAATCACGGATACCAGCAGTTTAATCCCGGTAACAGCTGTATCATGCTGGATGAGATTCGGCACGAAACCGGACACGGCTAAAATCCAACCTGCTACGGCAGCGCCAATTCCCCAGCCTGCTTTCTGTGCAAAGACTGCAGCTGAAAAATAGAGTCCTGTAGAACGGCGGCCGGTGGTCCATTCGCCAAAATCGGCGGAATCGGCAATCATGGTCCAAAGCAGGGGAACAGCAGGTGCATAAGCCATCTTAGCAATTATGTTAAACACATAAATGGTGGTCAGATCATCTTTCCCGGCAACGTAAATAAGCATGAAAAACAAGCCGGAAATAAGCGAACTGCCAATAAAAACATTTTTATTTCCAAAACGTTTTGCCAATGGTTTGGATAACGGCAAGGCAACAATCAGTGCAATCGTCCCGATTACGTTGAAAAGCTGAACATTATTTTCCCGACCGAGGAAATACTTGAAATAATAAGCAATGGCCGCATTTTGCATGGCAAACATGATGAAGGAAATAATGCCTACCATGGCCAGGATGATCCATGCCTTGTTGTTAAACAGGTTCCTGACATCTTCCTTTAGCGAATTCACCTGCTCTTTGGGTGGCTGAACGCGTTCTTTGGTAGTTTTGAAGGTGATAAAGAAGAAAACCAGGCTTAATCCGGCAAACAGAAATACGGTATATTGAAATCCTTGCGCCTTGTCACCACCCCCGAAAAATTCGGCTAAAGTCAATGCCAGTCCGGTCACGATAAACTGCCCGGTGAAACCTGCAATAAACCGGTAAGTGTTTAGTCCGGCCCGTTCGTAAGTATCGTCCGTCATTACCGCTCCCAGTGCGGAATAGGGCAGGTTAATGGCTGCGTATGCGGTCATTAAAAGCACATAGGTAGCGCCGGCATAAACAATCTTACCTGCTTCACCAAGGTTTGGGGTTGTAAAAGTGAGAACGGCCAAAATAGCATAAGGAATGGCTCCGAATAAAATATAGGGACGAAATTTCCCCCAACGTGTATTGGTCCTGTCGGAAACTATTCCAATCACCGGGTCGATGGCCATGTCCCAGAAACGGGCCACCAACATGATGGTTCCTGCAGCAGCAGCTGAAATTCCATACACATCGGTATAAAAAAACAGGAGCCAGAAGCCAACCATATCCCATACAAAGTGAGACGCGGTGTCGCCTAAACTATACCCGATTTTTTCTTTCACTGATAATTTTGCAGCAGTCATATCCTCTTCGTAATTATAATCCCTGGTGTGCCTTTAGATAAGCAACAAGCTCATTTTGATTTCCTGGTAAAATAGCGATCAATCAATTTAATTAATCTCAAAAACATTATATGTTCTGGTCCATTCAATTTTTTCCCCGGGCTGTAAAAGAATTTTAAAGAATAACTCAGGACTGATCACATGTTCCGATCCCCATAGATTTACCTTGGTTGTTTTAAAACTTCCGGTTTCACGGATACCAATTTTATTTTTAGTGGATGTTATTTCCCAGGTTGCATCCACATTTTCGCTCCCTGCAAGGTTGCCAAAGAAAAACTGTTCCTGCGGAGTACCATTAAATGTAATTTCTTTCTGACCAATCTGAACTTTTCCTTCCGGATTCACATTTCCTTCAAATAGTTCGGGTTTCAGGTGAAACGGAAATTTCAGGATGTAATCACTACCTATAAAAGAACTGTCAATAGCTATGAAATTGTGGTTGTATTCATCGGTGTTAATGATTTTCTTCCCTGTGTTTTTTAAATAATATTTAATGATGAAGCCACTTTCAACAAGTTCAATTTCTTTTTTTAGCGAATATGCATAACCATTTATATTCCTGGATTGGCAACTCATTATAATTTTACCCGGTTTTTCTGTAACCTTAAAAGTGGCTGGTTGAATTTCATAACTTTTGCTGAATGAATAATCCGGTCCCTCTTTTTTCAGCAGCCCGACACCTATTTTATGAAACCAATCCCCTTCCATGGTCTCAGCATAACCAAGGGACTCATCAATGCCAAATTCGTTGTAAAAACCTTTGCCGTATTTGTGATCGTCTTCGCGGTTCATTTTCTCTGCACCGGAGATAATCACATTTTTAAATCTCACGGAAACAATTTTCCCGGTCCAGTCAAATCTTGAAAAGTTGTAATTTGTCAATGGAAGGTCAATCCGGATTTCCAGGTTCTTATTTTGCAATATATGGGTCATTATTGAATTTTTATCCTGGTTCTTTTCTTCACTGGCAAGGAATAACGATAGGAACAATAAGTTGTAAATTATCATCATACATTAAATGGAATTCTAAACAGGCAATTTTTAAAGCCGGACCAGGATGGTTTGCAATGCCCGAGCGCTTATCTGCAATTCAACCGAACGATCAGCCATTGAAAGCTCAATGTTTTTTGATTCCGGATTCATGTTTAAAATTACGACGGCAATCGATCCGTCAGGATTCAGCGCCGCAGTTACCATTAACGAAGGGTCAGGGTTTTCAAAGCCAATCCTTACAGCACCGGGCCGGATATATTTGCTGAAATGGGTCATCGTATAATACAAAGGGGTAAAGTAAACTTCGTCCTTCTCCGGATCAACAATTACCGGCGCAACACACCAGTTTTTGAACCAATTTGGGCCGCCTTGCCGGTCTAAAACCATGTTCCAGTCAACCCAGCCATCAACATGGTTGTTCATGCAACCGATAATATCCCGGGCATAGCGATATACAGGAACATATTTTGGATGAAGCTTTTTTTCATGAGCAGGTGCCCAATCCCATCCCCAATCGGTTGCCTCCTCCGACCAATACCATTGATCATCCTGCCAGTGAGGTACTTCCGAATCAACGCATGCCTCAGTTTGAATAAGGTGCTTGCCGGGAGCCATATCATGTGTGAAATTCAATGATTCGGGAAACCAGTCAAATGTACTTGCATACCAGTGTATTGCAAAGCCATCAAAATATTTGGATGATGAATCATCCTTATAGATCACCTTTGCCCATTCTTTCAATGCTTCTCCGCGATTCTGGTCATAAGCCAGAACTTTTACATCGTGCCCGTCGGCTTCCAGTTTGGGACCGAGATGATATCTGACGAAATCGGCCATTTCCCGGGGAGTATAAATCATGCTCTCCCAATTGTTGCCGCACCCGAGTGGTTCATTCTCAACGGTTAATCCCCAGATGACAATCCCCTCTTTTTTGTATTCGTTGAGATACTTTGAAAAAAACAGGGCCCATGTGTCGTAGTATTCAGGCAGTAATTTACCTCCCCGCCAGTCGTTGTTGTCTTTCATCCAGGGTGGTGCAGTCCACGGGGATGCGATAATTTTAAATCCATCTTTGGAATGCGTCATGGCGTCCCTGATCATCGGAATGATGTCATCACGGTCCTCATCTATTGAAAAGTGCTCCAATAATTTGTCTTCTTTGATGGGTGCATAGGAATAGTGCCCCAATGAAAAGTCGCACGAGTTGATATGCGTCCGCGTTAAGGAGTACCTGGAACCTCCATCCCCGAAATATGCCTCTAAAATCAAATCACGGTTTTTCTTACTTAGCTTATTCAGCAGATATGCAGACGCTTCTGTAAAAGATCCACCGAAGCCGGTAATGGTTTGAAATTTGACTGCAGGTAACAATTTAATGGATGAATTTTTATCTCCTGAAGGAAATGCAGTTATTCTTTTAAGTTTATTTCCATTGGCAGAAGTTTCAAATACTTCAACCGACAATTTGTCTTGCTTGAAATTACCACTCATTAAAGCAGGCATTAGTGCAATGGCCATGAAAATTCCGAATCTCATCGTTCTCGTTTTTTACAGGGTGATGATTAATTTACCTCCTTGTAAACTTTAACATAATCGACGAGCATCGTTTGGGGGAAAGGAGTTTGGCTGGTAGGGAAACCTACATAGTTACCCCCTACGGCGACATTCAGAATAATAAAGAAGGGATGATCAAAAACCCAGGTTCCGGTTACATCCTCATTCGTAATCCTTTGATACAGGGTGTTGTCTACGAAGAAATCGATGTAATCTTTTCCCCATTCAATGGCAAACAAATGGAAGTCAACATCAAATCTGTCATTTTCAAAAGCAAAACTTTTTGTAATTCCGCCTCCTCCTGAATAACCAGGGCCATGCAGGGTGCCATTGATAACGTTTGGTTTCTGTCCCCGAAGCTCCATGATATCAATTTCTCCGCATTGAGGCCAGGCAACAGAATCTATATTCGCGCCAAGCAACCAGAATGCAGGCCAGATGCCGGGCCCCCATGGCGCCTTAATCCGCGCTTCGAAACGTCCGTAAGATTGGTCAAACAATCCTTTTGTTTTAATGCGGGCAGAAGTAAACCCTGAACCGGCATACAACTCACTTTTAGCCGTAATCGCCAAATTACCGGCACTGTCTATCGATGCGTTGACGGTACGATCTGTATAGTATTCCAATTCCGCATTTCCCCAGCCATCGTTGTTCGGGCCGGTTCCGATATCAAATTGCCATTTCGTACTGTCCGGAGATTCTCCTGGTGAACCGTTGAATTCATCACTCCAAACCAGTTGATAATTCCGTTGTTCAAGTTTTTGACCGTTCTCTTTTTTACATCCGGACAGTGCAATAAACACTAAGGAAAGTGCGGCTGCTGAAACAATTATTCTGCTAATATTTTTCATAACGCTGTTTTTTTATGAATGACCTCTGTCAGATTGAAATTTATTTGTGGAAAAAGATATTGTCAATGAAAATATCTCCATTCCCGACAAACTTAAATTGAATTACATCTGTTAAATCCACAGGAGAAAATGACGACAATGGAATGTCAACACCTGCCCACCCTGATGTAGGTACAGTTAACAAATATGATTTTTCGACCGGACCGGTGCTGATCAGGAAAACGTTCAGTGAAATTGAATTGGCTGACCAGAAATCCACATGCAGGAAACTCATGGCAGATACATTCTGACTGCTGCCCAGCTGAATTCCCTGATAATTTAAGCCCTTATATTTAAGGGTATTATTGCCTGAGATTGGAACCTGCGAAACCACTGTGGCCTGTCCCCAGTTGGGATTAAAATCCGTTCCGGCGATGTTGGTATATGAATCGCTGAACACCGAGAGCACATTGGCTGCACTGAAAGTTGGAACTGGCGCTGGCGTTGTTGGTTCAGTGGGTGTGCTGCCATCATTGAAGAAATATACATTATCCAGAT
This sequence comes from uncultured Draconibacterium sp., assembly GCA_964590675.1. GTDB lineage: Bacteria > Bacteroidota > Bacteroidia > Bacteroidales > FEN-979 > CAIVAT01. The sequence continues at coordinate 13,833 of CAZPWZ010000010.1, read as the reverse complement.
AAATATTTGGCAAGTCGCCTGAAAGCACCAGTTGAGCTAAATGAGATCTGCTCAATAATCCCGTAAAGCTTGACAAGGGAATATTCAGACTGATCCAGCTTTGCGTAGCCAGAGGAGGGCTGTTAATGGTAACTTCTGAACTGGAATCATCACCACCACCAAACACCCCGTTTGGTCCGAAATCAATTAACATAACTTTAAATGTCTTATTTGCCGTAGTGTCGGGGGTCCATATATCCAAATGGAAGGTAGCCATAGCGCTGGCATCAACTGGCTGTGATGAAAACTCAATCCCAACAAAGTTTAGTTTGCGATAACGGATCACATCATCGCCTTTTATTTGAATATCCTCATTTTCTGCTGTTGAATACAACCAGTGAGTATTCCATGTATCCACCTTGACATTTGTGTAGGCATTGCTAAATAATGAGATTACCTTGTCGCTGGGAACTGTTGGAACCGGAGCCGGATCGGCAGGCTCAACCGACTGGCCGGTTACATTGATTGTTAATGATCCTTTCGCTTCAATATCCCCCACTTTTGCCGTAATGACAGCCGACCCGGTATCCGCTGTTTTCACTAATCCAAAAACATCGACTGAGGCTACAGCGGGATTGGAAGAGGTGAATTTGAAATACGAGGCGGTTAAGCTAACCTTTTGATCGATGCCTGTAGGAAGATTAAACGCAGCATAATAATCGGATATTTGAAATTCTTCACCAGTTTCTGCATTATTTTCGATCGAATCACGCCCGTTTAAAATTCCAAAATTTGCATGCGCAATGGTTCCCAATTGTTCAAACTTAAGTTCATCAATCCAGAAAGTATAACCTTTCCCATTTTGAGGCGCTGCCGCATAAAAAAACATGCCTCCTTCCTGCGTAAGAACTGACGGATCGGGAATAGGAATGTAAAACTGCATCCAATTGGAATTAAGGGCTAAATTGGTAATGGTGACCTTATATTTTGATGCTCCCATGTCGTTACCAAAGCCCACTTCGACAATAGTTACCGGCTCAGATGCCTTGGCCCAAAAAGTGAGCACGTTATATCCAGAAAGGTCACGAACCGGGTTTGCTCCAAATACTCCACCGGCATATGAACCATTTGGGTCACCTGCATCGGGAACTTCGAACTTCATTGATGAAGTTCCTTTGTATTTCACGCTGTTGTCAACAGTAAAGGCGGTTACTTTTGAAGTTCCGTATGCTGCATAATACAACCCGGTACTAAATCCATCGATGTAAACATCCGCCGTTTTTGGATAGGTTGCTAATTCCAATGAATCAACGTTCCTTTCACAGCTAACTGCCAGCAGCAAAACAGCTATCAGGGCAGTTATTGAATAATTGGATTTTCTATTTTTCATTTGTGTCAAAGTTTTAAGTTTACATGCCAAGACTAAAGTGGAAATAGAGTCTGATTTCCCATTCTTCACCGTTTCCATAACCAATTGCAGTAGGATCAGGCACCCATTCGCCTGCGCTGTTCAATGTTTTGACCGGGCAATACCTTGGAGAATATTGGTCGAGAGAACGCCAGGTGCCACGAATTCCCACCCGTGTTTCCGGTAGAATAAACCATTTTCGCATAACAACAGAGTATGACAAATCGGCCATTAACTGGAGCGGGTAGGTGAGGTTGAAGTCGCGATGATAATCGTAAGGGCCCCAGTCGTTCACTTTAGCTGCTGAAACCAATTTGATTTTTTTGTAAATGACTCTGAAATCAGTACCATAACGATGAATTAATCTGGCGTCGCTTCCGTTTGCCTGCGCATTACCCCCGTATAAATTGACAATAAAGCCGAGGCTGGGATTTAGTTTTGAAACGATGCGTGAACTGACTTCCCACAGATCGTGCGCGGGTGGTGCACCGGGAAATGCAAAAATTGTACGGCCGTTTGCCATAATGCCTATGGCGGCGTCCTGCGTCGTGGTGAGGTGACGATAAACAAAATCAGCACTCATTGCAAACGGGGCATCTTCTATTTCATCATTGTCCCATGCCCACATCCAGGTGGCGGGTGTCGGGTCATACGAAATCAGAAGCTCACCCGCCGTGGTTTCTCTGTTTTGCCGGACGGCAAAAGGGTCTTCGAGAATGTTTCTTGGCTTTCCCGGAGCGGGAACATCATTTGATATTGGTCCGACAATGGGTTTTTGCCATAAGAAGTTCGGAGCTATTTGAAAATCACCTATCCCGACTGTGAATCCGGTTAGAAAATTATATTGGTTCCCGCTTCCACTGTCTTTCAAACGCCATCCGGTGAATGTTTTCGTATAATCTGCTCCGCCATTGGAAACTAATCCCATCACCGCCCCTTGCGCATACCAGTTGACTGGGCCTGCCGAAACAGTTATTTTTGCTTTTCCTCCCCAAGTGTCTTTTAATGTTATTTCATCCACATAAACTTTGTAGTTTCCTTCACTGCCATCAACAATCTGAAAAGGATCCCCGATTCTTGGCTGACCTGACCAAAGAACACCAAGATCAAATGCTACTTTTCCTAAAGTTGTTTTCACGCCAAGTGAAGCCCTGCGGGTTCGTGGGGTAGGGATGGCATAGGAACTTTGCGCTGAAGTATTCTGGGCTATATCGTCATGATAAATTCCGGTTATATCAAAGATGCCCAATTTTCGGCTATATTTTACCAATACTGCCGGATTACCACCCCACCAAAGCTGAGGGCCAAAAGCAACTTTTAAACCATTCAACGATTTTTTTCCCTCGAATTCGAAACCAAAGGGTGCGTCGCCATTGTAAATGTCAATATTGGGTCCATAATTTGCCTCCGGATATAATCCAAAAAAGTCCCCTTCGTATCCCCAGTGATAATGCCCGGTGCGATAAAATCCTTTGAGATTAAACCACTTGTCGGTCCACAGAAAATCAAAATTATATAGTTGCACCCGGTTCAGTGATCTTATCGCCAAAGTGCCCTGGTTGGTTTGTACCTCCTGAGTGCGGCCACGGGTTTCATAAAATATTTCATCGATTGGATTATCGGCTACATTTCCAAGAATATTGAAAGAGGCATTTGCGATTACATTTTCAGTGGGTTTCACTTCAACACCAACATAAAAGGACTCCATATGGTCAAAACCAAGATAACTCGGATAGGTTGGCGTTATCACGCCAGGATTATTTTCTTTCGGTGTGCTGATCATGGTGCCGCCGGTACTGAAAGTAGTAACTTCTGCCCTTACGCCACTGATACGGATCCGTTTTGCTATTTCACCCATCAAATTTGCTTTATCGCCCCGTGCTTTTAAAACTTCGTTTATTATCTGGATATTTGAGAAATAACTGTTTATCGAATCGGTGGTTAAATTACTGGCATAAGGATTTAATTTATGAACCTGCTGTAATACATAATAGGCAGCGCGGGGATATAATTGGTAAAGTCCTCTTTCATTTGTTTCACCTTTTGCACAGATACCATACCACTCCTCATTCATATTATTCTCGCCTGCCACATAATCGTTGAGATAACCGCCGTTTGTCCATGATGCATGTGTGTCATGTACATCTAAGTTCTCAGTTTGCTTATACTTCCACCAGCCATCACTGAACATAAAAGTAAATCCGCCGATACAATTTTCAGCTTTACCCAACCCTGCTGCATTTTGATAAATTTCTTTCCAATTGTTTGTCAGGTAGTATGCCTGAGACTCCTGGTCTTCCTCACTGGTAACCGTATTATAAGCATCAGAACCAAACTCTGTGAACATGATTGGCTTGTTCAATACCTCTTTTGTTTTTTGAAATGCGTCGCCAAACGATGCCCCCCGGTACATGTTAACACCCAGGATATCAATATCTTTACATTCCCTGGCAATGATGTCCAGGAAAAGTAAATCACCATTGCAAATGGCCACCGGATGAGAATTATCGATCGATTTCATTGACAGAACTGCCTCATTGAACAGTTTATACAGTGCATGGGCGCCAGCGGTTGATTTTCTCTGCTCAATCGGAATATCTTCCGTTTCGGCCCCTCGCCAGAAGAGGCCGTAATTGTTTTCATTGCCCAATAAATACAAGAGTAAACCAGGGGTGTTTTGATACTCCTGAACAAGTTGTTTTACCTCTTTCAGAAGCAGATCATGTACACGTTGATCAGAATATTCAGTATTCGCGACCCATTGGCCATTTAATGTTAAGCCATATCTGCCGAAAGAATGATTGATCATGGTATAAATGCCATATTTCTCATAAATATACTTGATCCATTTTGGTTGAATGCCGGTATAAATGCGGACGGCATTAACCCCCATGTTTTTCAGCAATGGCATTTCCGTGTCCAGCGCAGCTTTAATAAAATCGTCCGATTGGCTCCACAAACTATAGTTATAATTAGTGCCTATCGGAAAGTAATCCCAATTCATGCCATTAATCATGAGATTTTTACCGTTGACTAATAGCTTAGCGCCTTCATTGTTATTAACAATTGATACTTTATCTGCCTGCGCGAAAATATAAGTTGTTGCAAACAGGAAAAGAGCCAATGGCAGTAAAACTTTTTTCATATTATCACTATTTAAGGGTTATTAGATCAGACGATTATAACTCGCCCCTGCGTTCGACTAACTGATGCCGTATTTCATTTGCTTTTTTTTCAGTGATATCATATTTCCACATGACTAATATTGCAAGGATCCCGGTTATTGAAGGAATAAGAATATCTGCAATTCTGAGTTTGGTAATAGTATCAGCAGTTTGAACCGTTATATTTTGATCAAATCCAACCAAATCCAAAACCACACCACTACCCAGTAAAGCAAGAGCCGTTCCCAATTTAACCATCCACCAATAGACAGCCCCAAATGTTCCTTCTTTTCTGGGCATGCCGTTTTTTAATTCATCCAAATCACAAACATCAGCCGTCATCGACATCATTAATGTAAATAACCCGCCGATTCCAAATGAAATCAGGGGAAGCGGTAAAAACATCAACCACGGATTACCAGGAGTAAATGCCCACCATTTAAGGGTATATCCCACAATGGATATTACGGTGGAAATTATAAAAGCATTTTTCTTGCCAACTTTTGTTGAAATATAAGTGATGACCGGAATGACCAAAAATGCTGTTGCAACTGCACTTAAGGTACCAAACCATGCAGGCCATTGTCCGGCCGCATTGGTATCGCCTGCGAATAAATAAAAAATGATGATGAAAAAAGCAAATTGGGCTATCATCTGGAATCCGTTAAATATCAAAAATGTAGCCCCGCACAATCTTAAAAATGATTTATTTGTGATTATTTGCCGCATGCTTTTAAAAAGCGCTTTCATGTTATTGGTAAACTCTTTGGCCGATAGTTTTGCCCTGTTTGTTAAATGTGTCTGATCAATTTCCTTGCAAAACAGAGCGGGCATAACTCCTAAAATCAGACAAATGGCTCCTACCCACATGGAAAGGTTACGCGCCCCTTCAGGAGCGGTTGGATAAACATCCTGATTATAAATAATAAACCAGAACCAGGGAGCAATCATCCATGCAAACTGTCCCATAAACTGCGAAATTGCCATTAAACGTGTTCTTTCATTATAATCGGGGGTCATTTCATACCCCAGGCCAATGAGAGGGGCCGCAAAAATGGTATAACCAACGTAAAAGAAGAATGACATGATCAGAAAGTAGAAAAAATTGTAGGTCTGGCCATTTTCAGGGTATAATTGCCACATCACCATAAATACTATTCCGGTGATAATAGCGCCAACCAGGATATAGGGCTTCCGTCGCCCCCATTTGGATATCGTGTTATCAGAAATAAAACCCATCACCGGGTCCATAACAGCATCAATCAGCCGTGGTATCGCTGCTAATAACCCCGCCAAAATAGGATTCATTTTTAATGATAATACTAAAACGATCATAAAAACACCCAATGCCGCGGGAAATAATTGATTGGTCAAATGACCTGAGCCAAAAGCAATTTTTTGTATCAGCGGTACAACATCTTTCGGATTAGTTTTGTGGTGTTCCATCTTGTTGGTTTGTAAAGATTAGTATTATTATGAATTAGGCAATCTTCAGAAATAATATCAGCGTTTTTTGTTTTGCTGGGGGCAGGATTTATTGAAATACTTTTTTAGGTTTCCGGTCAACGGTAAATAGGCCCCAGTGTTTTTCAGGCTCCAGGGTTTCGGGCGAACCTTTCCATGGTTCATCGAATGCTTCGAAGAAAAAAGTCATTATCCCTTCTTTTTCGCTCCATTCAACAAGGTCTTTATAGTAAACTGCCTGAAATTCCTGGCTAACATTTGCAGGATTGATGCCCCGTCCGTTCGAATTGGTCGCCCAGCCTGCTTCAGTTATTATTACAGGCTTGCCGGGATGCTTGTCAGCAACTCCCTGGTAGTTCTGTCTGGTGTATCCCATGGCCTCCTGAATGTGTTTGTATTCCCAAACCGGGTAGGAGTGAATGGAGATAAAATCGACTTCATCAGCCAGGCGTTTCAGTTTGTTGTACTAGGGGATATAATTTTCGCAGAAAGTTACCGGCTGTTTGGCTCCCTTTTTAATCATCCGCACATAGCTGATTACCTTGTCTACTGAAACATAATGATCGGACCAGTCGACAGTAGCTTCATTACCGGCTGAGAGCGAAAAAATTATTTCCGGATACTGGTTGGCAAGCCGGATCAATTTTTTAATCTGGGCCAGGTTTTCCTTCGCATTGCTTTCAAGTTCCTCCTCGCTGAATATTCTGCCCCAGGGGCAACCGAAATTGTTTAACTCTGCGCCGATAAAAGCCCCAAGCATCACTTTAAAATTCAGCTTCTCTTGTTCGATTACCTTTAAAACAGTTTCAGCATGTAAACTGCAATCATACAAACGAAGAAACGACCAATGATTTTGAAGGATCAGCAGGTCTTCCTTTATTTGCCCGTAGGAAGGGTAAATTCCGGATTCAGGACTTTGCCCGTCCCTGTATCCGGAATAGCAGATTGCTTTCCCAGCCGGTAAGCCCAATGTTTTAAACAGATTCATCCGGTACAAGTTATAGTCAGTATTTCAGCTTTCCGTCTTTATCCCATAGTCCCCAGTAAGCTCCGACATCACCTTCACCACCCATTTTCCACGTTTCGTCGAACGATGAAAAATAGAACATATCGATGTTCTCTTCCTTGCTCCACAGTTGGGCGTTGATAAAATAGCGGATTGCATTGTTAAAGGAGGGTTCGGAGTCTTCGAAAGAGGTACCCCGGTTTGGCCAGCCTGTTTCGGTGATGATCACTTTTTTCCCGTTTCCTGCATTCAATGCACGGTGATACATATCCTTCATGTAAAGCAGCGAATAGTCAATATGACAGCCTTCCCAGAAGGGATAACAATTGGCGAAAATGATGTCGCAGGCGTCGGTAATGGCAGGCCTGTTGCAGAATTCATAATAGGCATCAACGTAACCGACGGGAATTCCGGGCAATTCATTCTTTACCTGTTTGATGAATTTCAACAACTCTTCCTCCGTTAAATCATCCCGGTATAAAACTTCATTACCCACTGCAACTAAATCGGCATAACCATCTTTAGCGATCCGGATAACATTGGCTATTTCCTCTTCATTGATGGCCTGGTTTTCTCCCAGCCAGGCGCCAACCATCGTTTTCAAGCCAAATTCTTTGGCAATTCGCGGAATCAGTTCATTGCCATCGGTGCACGAGAAAGTCCTGATCCATTTGACATAGGGTCTGATGATTTCAATTTTTTTACGGATTTGTTCCTCCGTAATTAAATTTCCAGGCTCCTGGCCTTCAAGATACGGGCTGAAACAGATGCCATGCATGCCTTTGTTAAGCACCTCGGAAAAGATGGTTCGCAGATCTGCTTCTGTTTTATTCGTAAAGTCCTTGCCCGCCAACGAAAGTATGTAATCACTTCTAAACGACATATTGATTTTCTTTTCTGTTAGTTTGTGTTAAAACAATATTTACCTGGTAAATTTCCTGAATGAAACTTCAACCTGCATTACGTCACCTGTGCGCTGGAATATCTTGGAACTCATTTCTTTCCCTATGGTATGACCGGCTATCAACACCTTTTTCCCCTCAGCGGTAGTGAGCATGATCTCATCCTCAGATGAAATGCTGTAGACAATGGGAACCTGGCAAAAGGTAAATCCCAGTTGTCCCTGCTTCAGGATTATTTGCTGCAATTCCCCAGCCGGGTTGAAATATTCGAAAAGGCCTTCCTGGTGTAATAACTCATGGGGATTCATTAAAGAGACCTGGAACATGATTTCCCCTTCCTTTATGTGAATTCCCAATTCATGCATCCGTGAAATGTAGTCCTCTTTCACCTGTCCGGTCATGCCGGGTTGCTGCACACCTGCATTTCCAGGTGTATGAGAGTATGGATCCGTTGGAAAAGCACCATATAATTCAGGTGATTTATTCAGCCCTATTCCAGCTTTGATTTCATAATAGTGATCTTTGATTTTTCCGGTTATAATTGGATCAGCCTCTTCATCCGCGCCTTTAAAAAAGCATTCCTGGGCTGCAAGCAGTAATTTGGAAACCATGTGCCAGTATATGCTTCCCAATCCTTCGTAACCATAAAATGTACCCGACCGGCCGGTAAACGACTGGTGATCGAAAAGTTCCTCGAAAATTGCTAAAACCTTATCTTTTTCTTCGTCAAGAAGAAGGGTGTACTTGCCAGGATCAAGATGGCTTAAGGCATTTTCCAGGACGGCTGCATTGCGAAATGTTCCGTTAAAGTGGAAATTTCCCAGGGCATCTTTCCTTAAAATGGACGAACCGGGATCATCAATTAATTTGCTCAGAAGTTTTGATTCCTTTACCTTGTTGCCCGGAATGTTGTTTTTCTGACTGAACAGGGGTAATTGCCTGTCGGGATAAAGCAGGTAGCTGTATTGATCCCGACGGAATAAATTACTATTTTTCAGGGAATTAAGAACATTCAGGCTCTCTTCAACCGTCAGGTACCCGGAACTCAAAACGGCGACCTGTCCTTCAAGCATTTCGTACAAATGACGGATAGAAACACCCTGACCGGAGAACGAAACCAGGTTGTACGCATGATACAGTCCATCTGCCCGCTTGTTAGATCTGACGGACTGATCAACATACCTCAATGCAAGATCCATGAATCCGGATATAACTTTTACCTCAACCGTTGCTTTTCGTCCGGAGAAAGATTTTTCGTAAACGGCATTCCTGTAATCGCTTCCGGCCTCCCCAAGACTATCTGCAAAACGGCGCCGGTCGACATTCGAAAATCCCTTTTCGATAAGGGCAGTATTTTCCGCAAAAAGTGTGAATATGCTGTCAAATAGGGTTTTTACTTCTTCTGAAATATTGATTTCAGGGATGGCCGATCCGCTGAACTTAATGGACCAGAATTTCAGGAAACGCCTCAAATAATACAGTGTGACCATGGAGGCCCCGTTACCGACCAGGGCATTGTTGGCATCGTTCCATTCAGGACGTTGGGTGTTGAGCCAGATGCCCGCTTCGGGTATGAAATTACTCAACTTGGCAAGCAAGGTCACCAGGATTTTTTCGGTAAGATTAACCCGGTATATTTCATTATCCCTGCCTCTCAGCAGAGCTCCGTCAGCACCGGTTTTTCGGGTCAGCTCCTTGATTTTATCATTTAAATCAAAATCAAAAACAATGGTGTCTTTCGGATTTTTAACAATTTCGCTGTATGGTTTGATACGGTATGGAACATTTGCATAAACAAACATTTCCTTGTTCAGGAAGGCATCCAGGGTTCCCGGATTAAAATCATCGGACAACTCGAGGAATTTCTGGAGGTAAATAATCTGGTGGTCGCCCCAGTAGCCGATGTAGGCCCAGGGATCGTGCGGATCAGGACATTCCCAATCGATGCCTTCTCGGGTAACCCGATACGGATTGTAACCGTCAGCAGTTGTAGCATTTAAAAACTTGCTGATCATTCCATCTAAAAACCCGGGATAGGAGAAGCCGAGTGCTTCCCAGTTCTGAAAAATGTCACGCCAGTTTCCCTGGTAATTTAATTTTACAGAGCCGTCCGGATTTTTTGTTTCAATAGAAAACTGGTTCCACGGCCGGCTTGGATCTCCGTGCCTGCGGCTGAAAGTAATCGGAAGATATTCGCAGCAAATCCGGATCAGATCCAAATCCGAGGTGCTTCCGGCAAGCATGGTCAATCCGGAATAACTTATCTTGTCCGGAAGTTGATTCAGCCATAATTTATATTTTTCAGATATATCCTTGTTTAATTGCCCTGAAAACAGGATAAAGTCTGTTTTATCAAGTGTGTAATTGTTTGTGAAAATCCCGCCCCTCATTATATTGAACAAGGTGTTGGAGAAATGGCGGGCGGTGCTTAATTCGTCATTGCCGGCCTGCAATCCATCAGCGCTGCAAACAATTCTCTTCAGGTTCGATGTACCTTTTTGAATATCAGCGTTAACCAGCTGTTTAATGTTTTCCCTGGTTTGTAGGGTATTGCCGAGGTTTACAACATCGCTGCTTTCCTGGTTGACCTCGGCAACTATCATCCATTCTTCGCTGGCATCTTCCTTAAGATTAACGCTTGAACTTACATAATATGCACCTCGGTTTGCCCTGATATCGGTCTCTGTTTCAACAGCCTGTCCTCTTTTGAAGTTCTCAACCTGGTGGTTGCTGATAAGAACCTTTGCCCCGTGATTCAGCCCCACAGACCAAACGGTTGTTGCCTTCAGCGATTCGCTTGGCTCGGCCCGGTCGACCGGAATCGAGCTAAGCATGTATAATCCCAGCCTGGTTTCTTCGAGCAATTCACTTTTTTTATAGGCATCGAGCAAAGAGCTGAATGTGTTCTGAAAATCATGATCTACATTATTGGGCAGGATATTTGCAATCCCGTCCAGTACACTCATTGTAACTGAACCGGCATTATGATTGGTGATGGTGGACTTCTTTACAAACCCGAATTTTTCGCTGTTGGACCAGCCGTATCGGAATGCCACACCCAGGTCGGCATTAATCTCTTCGAAAATGATTTTATTGCCGTAAATGCTTTTATAGAGATTTCGTTGAATCGTGTAAATCTTCTCAGACCCGGATGAAAACGGTTCCCATAAAAATGTTTTCTCGTCCCTGTCAACAAGCAGGCACGTTATACTTCCTGTAATACCTTTATTATCATGTATTTTATCAACGGTATAATAGGGAAATAAAGCGTTGTTCCGGTCTTTCCTTCCGGCTGAAAGCGCGCCGTTGCTCGAAATAAACATCCAGTGGTCTGAATCACTCACAATGGTCATGAAGAAATCAGGCATATGGTTGCAGTTGCTGATTTTGTAGAATTTCTCGCCTTCAATTTCCACAAAGTTGCCTTCAACCTTCGCGTAGTTGTCCTTTATCCGGACGGTTCCTAAATAAATAGATTTCTCATTCATACAATTGTGTGAGGTAATACAACCAACACAACCCATTCATCCCTTCTTTGATCTGACAGAAGGGATGAATAGATTGATGGCAGCTATTAAAAGCCGGAACAATAATTACTTCTTAATGAATGTGTAAGCACCAGGTTTGCCATTTGCATCAGTAAACCTTATAAAATAAACACCTGGCGCCAGATCGGATACATTGATGCTCTGGAGTTCATTCCCATATTCTTTTACCCTGGTACCAAGAACATTGTAAACAGCAACTTTGTTTAAGGTCGTGTTTGATCTGAGGTACAGGTTATCTTCTGCAGGGTTGGGATATACTGTCACGTTTAAATCATTTGTTTTCAAATCATTTACATCGGTATATATTCCGAAATACACATCGTCCCAGTAGTAAGTCTGCTCGCCGGCCTGGGCTCCTGTTATTCCGAAATTAAAAAAGATCGAAGCTTTATTGTAGGTATTGGCAAAGTTGATTGCAGCCGTTCCGGGGGCCTGGTTGCTGAAGTCAAAAAGCAAATACTCCCAGGTATTGACCCCGGTCGTTAATGCTTCCGTTTCAACACTGATGGTTGGGTTGGATGCATCTTCAACTTTAAGCCGTATATGAGTTCCTGCAGGCGTTGGTGACATAACCCTTACTGTCATGACTGTTGATCCGGGGGCAAACGGGACTTTGTTAGCAAAACCAATGGTTCCACCAATCGTGGTTCCAGCCCAAAGTTCAGCAGCGGCTGTCTTGATGGTCTTAGCTATATGATTGGCCGGGCTGTTTGGATCAACAATGATTTCAGAAGCATTGCCCCCAAAATCGGTCAACCCGTAAAAACTTGGCGGAGTGATTTCGAAATTGACAGGCAGGTCAACTACCGGACCGGGAGTGCCTTGTACAAATGCCATATCGTCCCAATAATAAGTCTGCTCACCGGCCATGGCTCCTGTGGTTCCGAAATTGAAAAAGATGGATGCTTTATTGTAGGAATTGGCAAAGTTAATCGGAGCCGTTCCGGCAGCCTGGTTGCTGAAGTTGAAGAATAAGGTGTCCCACGCCGCTGCTACTGTGGTGAGGGCTTCAGTTTCAACACTGATTGTCGGGTTGCTTGCATCTTCAACTTTAAGCCGGATAGGAGTTCCGGCAGTTGGCGACCAAACCCTGACACTCATGCTTGTTGATCCTGGTGCAAAAGGCACCGGGGTGGCAAAACCAACGGTTCCACCAACGGTGGTTCCCGCCCAGGATTCAGCAGCAGCAGTTTTGATGGTTTTGGCAACGTGATTTGTCGCGTTGGTTGGATCAATGACTATTTCAGAAGCGTTGCCTCCAAAATCCGTTAAAGCATAATAATTTGGTGTTGTGTTTTCAAAATCAACAGGCAGATTCAATGCTTGTCCAAAGCTGAACGCTGAAAATAACAAGCTCAGGGATAAGATAAGTAACTGTTTTTTCATAATTTTTGATTTGTTAAAGGTTAGTGGTATGATTTGACTACACAAATATATCTCTCTGAATACCGCGATGACAAATATTCAGGTGCATCAAAAATGCAGCAACTCTATGTTGACGACTACATCAATAATACATCAGGGAGATTTCATTGTATTGTTAATCAATCATATAAATGCTTTTTGTTTAGAATCAGCCCCATGCCGTTCTTGGAATTTGGTTCATCATATGCTGTATGGTGAAATCCGATGGCTATCAGAATAATCCGGGCAGAATTACCGGGGGTTGACACATCGAGGTATGCATCAGGAAGACTATGTTTTATTCAAAGGTTTATCATGAATTCTGTCAGGTTTGCCTCCCGGTCAAGCCTGAGTTTTTTTCGTACCCGGTAACGGCTGATTTCAACGCCGCGGGCACTTATATTCATGAGTGTTGCGATTTCCTTACTGGAAATATTCATCCTGAGATAGGCGCAAAGGCTGAGTTCGCGTGGGGTAAGATCGGGATAATGCGTTTTAAGTTTTTTAAACAGCTCCTCGTGAACCTGTTCCACATGCGTGTTGAAAACCTGCCACTGCTTTTCATTGTCAATTTCTTTTCCAATCCGTTTAATGGTCGCAGTAAGATCATTTTTCAGATTTTCATCCGTTACCGCATTCTTTATTTTGTTTAGTTCGATTTTTAATTTGTGAAGGATTTCGTTCTTTTGAATAATCATCATGGAAGAGTTGGCGAGTTCTTTTTCCTTGTGAATCATTTCAAGGTTAAGTTTTTCATTTCTAAGACTGACAACTTCTTTCTCGGCGATGAGCGCTTCCTCTTTCAGTTTCTGTTCACGCTGCCGGTAGAGGTCCTTTTGGGATTCCATCTCTTTAAGTCGTGACTTTTCGATGCTCTTCCGCAAGAACCGGTACCCGATGTAAACCATGCAAAGAAAAATTAATCCATATGCAATCCATGCATAAACGGACTTGTACC
>CAZPWZ010000009.1:0-22976 GCA_964590675.1 uncultured Draconibacterium sp. | reverse complement strand
TTATTTGGGAAAATGCCGCCCTGAATATCTTAGAAGTGTATAAAAAAGCTGTTTATAAATGATCATATGAGATCCATCTGCCTCTATTTTCAAGTCCACCAGCCATTCCGCCTGCGGACTTACCGGTTTTTTAACATCGGACAAGATCATCATTATTATGATGATTATCAAAATCGCCACATCATTCGCAGGGTGGCTGAAAAGTCATACCTTCCTGCCAATAATCTCATGCTCAGTTTGATTAAAGAGTTTGGGACGGCTTTTAAAGTGAGCTATTCCATTTCGGGTACTGCTCTTGAGCAAATGCAGGCGCATGTTCCGGAAGTCATTAAAAGCTTCAGGCAGCTGGCCGATACCGGCCAGGTTGAATTTATTGCTGAAACCTATGCCCATTCGCTGGCATCACTTGGTAACAGGGATGAATTTATAAGGCAGGTTGAACTGCATGCTTCGAAAATTGAGGAATTATTCGGCAAAAAACCAACCACTTTCCGGAATACCGAGTTGATTTACTCAGATAAAATCGGGGAGATGGTGGCCGACATGGGATTTCATACCATGCTCACCGAAGGGGCAAAACACGTGCTGGGTTGGAAAAGTCCAAATTACATGTATTGCAACAACATCAATCCGAAGTTGAAGGTACTGTTGCGGAATTTCAGGCTGAGCGACGATCTCACCTTCCGGTTCTCAAACCAGGAATGGTCAGAATGGCCCCTCACCACCGAGAAGTTTGTGAAGTGGCTGAATGCAATTGAAAAGCATGAAGAGGTCGTGAATTTATTTCTTGACTACGAAACAATCGGAGAGCATCAGTGGAAAGAAACCGGCATTTTTGAATTTTTCAAAAATCTCCCGAATGCTGTCTTTTCAAATTCTGATTTTTCTTTCAACACCCCGGAACAACTTTATCATGAATTACAGCCGGTCGCAGCCGTTTCGGTGCTTCATCCCATATCCTGGGCAGACGAAGAACGGGATCTTACCGCCTGGCTGGGCAACGAACTGCAGGATGAAGCCTTCGGCAAGCTCTATTCCTATGAATCAAAGGTCAGAAATTGTCAAAGTAATGAAATACAGCAGGATTGGCTGTACCTTCAAACCAGCAACCACTTCTATTATATGTGCACGAAATGGTTTTCTGCAGGAGAAGTTCATAAGTACTTCAATCCCTATGGGTCTCCTTATGAGGCCTTTATAAACTATATGAATGCGCTGTCCGACTTCATGATCCGGGTTGATGATAGCCTGAGTGGTCATCAACTTCCCGTTCAGGTGGCGGAAGTGAAACCGGTTTCCAGGGTGACCCCTTCACCGGAAAAATTGACTAATAAGCAAAAAAAATCCAAAACAGAACCCAAAAAGGCTGTCGGGGTGCCGGCGAAGGGTAAGGCAGAGCCAGTCAAGCCAGTCAAAAAAGCCGCAAAAACCAAATCAATGACTGCCAACGTGGTTGAAAAACCATCAAAAGCTAAAGTCAAACCTGCAAAAGCTGTCAAAAAAGCCAAGTAAACTATGTCGATGAAAGATAAACCGCTCGTGATTCCCGATTATTTGTTTGAGACAAGTTGGGAGGTATGCAATAAAGTTGGTGGGATCTATACCGCAATAGCAACCAAAGCCCGCGTATTAGCCGAAGAGTTTAAAGATAACTACATTCTGATCGGCCCTGATGTTTGGAAGGAAACCCTTCCTAATCCGGAGTTCACCGAAGATAAATTTTTATTTAAATCTTGGCGTGAGGTCGCTGAGAGTGAAGGTCTGCGCATCAAGGTCGGCCGATGGAACATCCCGGGAAAACCAGCGGTAATCCTGGTCGATTTCACCCCGTATTTCTCTGAAAAGGACAAAATTTTTGCTCATTTCTGGGAACGTTACAAACTTGACTCCCTCTCGGGTGACTGGGATTATATTGAACCTGCTTTCTTTGGGTATGCCGCCGGAAAAATTATCGAGAGTTTCTATAATTTCAACCTGTCGCATCATGATAAAATCATTGGCCAGTTCCATGAGTGGCTTACCGGAACGGGAATCCTTTATCTCAAGGAAAGAGTTCCACAGATAGGAACCGTATTTACAACACATGCTACCGTTGTGGGTCGTTGTATTGCTGCCAATAACCTGCCATTGTACAAGAACCTGGAAAATTACAGCGCCGAAACAATTGCCGGCCGGTTTGGTGTCATGGCCAAATTTTCACTTGAAAAGCTGTCTGCAAAAGAGGCCGATTTTTTTACAACGCAAAGTGAAATCACCAACAATGAATGCCGCCATTTCCTGGAGAAGGAAGCCGACCTGCTGACCCCGAACGGTTTCGATGATGCCTGGGTGCCGGTCAAAGATGATTATAATGCCCGGCGCGAGCACTCCCGCAATAAACTGCTTGAAGTTGCCGGTGCCGTAACGGGCCAGGAATATCCCAAGGATACGATTCTCGTGCTTTCCAGCGGCCGGTATGAGATACGCATCAAAGGCATCGATGTGGTCATTGACTCCCTTGGATTGCTTAATAAGCAGTCGAAACTGCCGCAGACGATGATCGCCTTCATCGCGGTATCCTATGGCCATAATATTCCCAGGAAAGAGGTTCTTGACCGGATGAACCACAAGGATTTCAGTCATGCAAGGCCCGAGGAGTATTGCACCCATGGGCTTGCGGAGCCGGAAAATGATATTATCCTGCGAAAGATAAAAGAGAACGGATTGCTGAACCGTCCGCAGGATAAAGTGAAAGTCATCTATATCCCCACTTATCTGAACGGGACCGATGGTGTTTTCAACCTGAATTATTATGATCTGCTGATTGGCTTCGATGGGACGATTTTTCCCTCATATTATGAACCCTGGGGTTATTCAGCATTGGAAAGCCTTTCATTCCATATTCCGACCATCACAACCTCGGTTGCCGGATTCGGTCAATGGATTAAGTCGTTGTTCCCGGCAGTGAAGGATTGCACCGCTGTTATCGACCGCAATGACGACAACGAGGATGAATTGGTCGAAAATATTGCCAAACATATATTCAATTGTGCATCCAAGTCGGAGAAGGATATCATCAAGGCAAGGATCAAAGCCTATGAGATATCGAGGTCGGCACAGTGGAAAAACCTGATCGCCAACTATAATGAGGCCTATTCTGACACCCTGGATGAAACTGCTTCGAGGGCGGAGTTATATGCCGGGAAACAGCCCCAGCTCCTCATTCCAACAACTAAAAACGTGATGGACCTGAAGCCCGACTGGAGAAAAGTGCTCATTCAGCAGCGGGTTCCGGAGAACCTTGCCTCCATGGAACGGTTGGCGAAAAATTTATGGTGGTCATGGAATTACCAGGGATCCGAATTGTTTGAAATGATCAACAAGGAGCGGTGGTATGAATTGAAGTTTAACCCGATCGCTTTGATTGAGTCGCTTTCATTCAATGAATTACAGGATCTCAGTGCCAATGAGAAATTTGTCAATAAACTGGTGAAGGTTACGGCCAGTTTTGATGCTTATATGGCCAAATCGGCTGAAAAGCCACGCGATATGGTCGCCTATTTCAGCATGGAATATGGGTTGCATGACACGGTAAAGATCTTTTCGGGCGGTTTGGGAATGCTTGCAGGCGATTACCTCAAAGAGGCCAGCGATTCGAACTACAACCTGGTTGGCGTCGGGCTGTTATACCGCTATGGCTATTTTACGCAGAGCCTCTCGATTTTTGGGGACCAGATTGCTACTTATACCCCGCAAAAATTCACCCACCTGCCCTTGATCCCAATCCGGGATGAAAAGGGCAATTGGCTTAAAGTCACCTTCGCCATGCCTGGCCGCATGGTCTATGCCAAGATCTGGAGATGTGACGTAGGCCGTGTTCCACTTTACCTGATGGATACGGATATTGAAGAAAATGAAGAAGCCGACCGCACCATAACACATCAGCTTTATGGCGGAGATCTTGAAAACCGGCTTCGCCAGGAAATTTTGCTTGGTATCGGCGGTATTCGCCTGCTGGATGCCCTGGATATCAAACCGGATGTATTTCACAGCAACGAGGGCCATTCAGCGTTTATTGGCATGGAGCGCCTAAGAAAACTTATCCAGAATGAGAAGCTCACCTTTACCCAGGCTTTGGAAATGGTGCGTTCATCAACATTGTTCACCACGCACACACCGGTACCGGCCGGGCATGACACCTTCCCCGAAGATCTGCTGCGGCGTTATCTTTCTCATTATCCCGATCACATCAGCCTAAAGTGGGAACAGTTCATGAATCTCGGGCGAATGGTGGAGAATGATACCAACGAAAAATTCTCCATGAGCGTACTGGCTGCAAAATTATCCCAGGAAATAAATGGCGTGAGTAAAATCCATGGCAGGGTAACCCGGGAAATGTTTGTCAAGCTTTACCACGGATATTATCCCGATGAACTGCATATCGGTTATGTTACCAATGGGGTGCATCTGCCGACCTGGACTGCAAAATCGTGGCAACAGATCTATGATAAGGAGTTTGGAGACGGGTTCTATGCCGACCAGTCGAATCCGCAGTACTGGAAAAAAATACACAATGTCGATGATGAAACAATCTGGAAAACAAAACTGAAGCAGAAGGACCAGATGACCGACTTCCTGCTGCAGCATTTGTATGCGGACATGACCCGGCGACATGAAAATCCCAAGTTGATCTTCAAGATCCGGGAAGCAGCAAATCCAAAAGCGCTGACCATCGGATTTGCCCGTAGATTCGCAACCTATAAGCGGGCGCATTTACTCTTCAGCAACCTCGACCGGCTTTCACGCATTGTTAATAACAAGGAAAGGCCGGTGCAGTTTATGTTCGCGGGCAAAGCACATCCCAACGATAAAGCCGGACAGGACCTGATCAAACGGATCTATGAAATTTCACACATCCCTGAATTTGTGGGCAAGATTTTCTTCTTCGAGAATTACGATATGGAGCTTGCCAAATACCTGATCAAGGGAGTGGATATATGGTTGAATACACCGACAAGACCGTTGGAGGCTTCGGGTACGAGCGGGGAGAAGGCTGTGATGAATGGTGTTGTCAACTTCAGTGTCCTCGACGGATGGTGGGCCGAAGGATACCGGCCTAATGCTGGCTGGGCGCTGCGTGAAGAGGCAACTTATGATAACCATCAGTTCCAGGATGAACTGGATGCCGAGACGATTTATTCCATCCTGGAAGAGGAGATCGTACCTATTTATTATGATGTTGATGAAAAAAACATCCCGGTAAAATGGGTATCTTATATTAAAAATACGATTTCGGAAATTGCTCCTCACTTTACCATGAAAAGGCAGTTGGACGATTACATCCGCCAATATTACAATCCGTTGTTCAAGCGATCACGCATTATGGCCGGGAAAAATTATGAAATGGCCAGACATATCGCAAGCTGGAAAAGGAAAGTTCTGCGGGGCTGGGACAGCATTGAGGTGGTTTCGGTGAAAACTCCCGATTCAAACCAAAAACCGCTTTCACTTGGCGAATCATTTAAAGCAGAGATCATTCTCGACCTGAATGAACTTTCAGGTACCGATATTGGCATCGAAGTGCTTTTTGGGAAAAAGGTCAACGACGAAGTCAGGGAACCAAGCTTCAAGGAAGAGATGAACCTGATGCGTTCGGAAAAGAATATTGTTTCTTTTTCCTGTGATATTCCTATCAACCAGGCTGGCGTTTACGATTTCGCTTTCCGGCTGTTCCCAAAAAGTCCGCTTTTACCGCACCGGCAGGATTTTAACCTCGTGAAATGGATTTAGTATTAACTCCTGACCGGCATTTCAATTTTTGTACCAATTAACATGATCATTATGAAATTACTTGAAGGAAAAACTGCACTGATAACCGGCGCCAATCGTGGAATCGGAAAATCAATTGCCTTGAAATTTGCAGAAAACGGCGCCAATATCG
Organism: uncultured Draconibacterium sp.; assembly: GCA_964590675.1. Lineage (GTDB taxonomy): Bacteria > Bacteroidota > Bacteroidia > Bacteroidales > FEN-979 > CAIVAT01. Next base: position 17,056 of record CAZPWZ010000009.1, on the reverse strand, counting down.
CCTTTTCAGATATTCAATATAATGACGATTCGAAACTGCTGGAGCAGGAACTCTCGGCATTTGGCATAAAAGTTAAAGGATATGCATCAGATGCCAGTTCGTTTACCGATAGTGAAGAGCTTATCGGAAAGATTATCGAAGATTTCGGATCGATTGACGTTCTTGTGAACAATGCAGGCATCACCCGCGATAACCTGTTGTTGCGGATGACCGAGCAGGATTGGGACAGGGTCATCAATGTGAACCTCAAATCGGTGTTCAACCTCACCAAAGCAATCCAGAAGGTCATGATCAAACAGCGGTTCGGATCGATCATCAACATGAGTTCCGTTGTGGGTGTCGAAGGTAACAGCGGTCAGTCAAATTATGCGGCCTCCAAAGCAGGTATCATTGGATTTACAAAATCGATGGCACAGGAACTGGGCTCCCGCAATATCCGCTGTAATGCCATTGCACCCGGTTATATTGAAACTGAAATGACCGCCAAATTACCCCAGGAATTCCGCGACAAGTGGATCCAGGATATCCCTATGAAACGGGCAGGAACACCCGATGATGTTGCTAATCTCGCACTATTCCTTGCTTCTGATCTGAGTTCCTATGTCACGGGGCAAGCCATTACGGTTTGCGGTGGCCTCCATACCTGATTAATCCTTTCGTTTTGGGACTGGTTACAGAATACCCTTCCGGATTAATATTTCTTTGCCTATTATTAGGCGGCGTATATGCTTTGTTCCTGTATTACCGTGATTTAAAAAAGGGATTGAGATCGGCCTTGTTATGGGGCATGGTGGCAACCAGGTTTTTATCGGTTTTCTTCATCTCATTCCTGCTGCTCTCGCCACTTATTAAACAAACACAGAAGCTTATTGAAAAACCGGTCATCATCCTGGGGATTGATAATTCACGGTCGATGGTACTTGCCGGTGATTCAGCCTACTACCGTAAGGAATTCCCGGAAAAGCTGAATGCACTTTCTGAGGAACTCAGAGAGCAATGTGAAATTAAAACATATTCCTTCGGCGATAATCTGAAATTGGGTTTTGATGCTGCCTATCCTGATAAGCACACGGATATTTCTGCGTTTTTTAATGAAATCACCACGCGATATATCAATCGTAATGCCGTGGCATTGATCATTGCCACCGACGGGATTTACAATAAGGGTACCGATCCGTTTTATGCTGCCCAAAAGATCACTTTCCCTGTTTATACCATAGCCTTGGGCGATACAAGCCTGAAGAAAGATCTTATTATCCAAAAGGTCGTTGTGAACAAAACAGCCTATAAGGGAGATAAGTTTCCGGTTGAGGTAATTGTAGAAATGAATAAATGCGCTGGGTCCTCATCCAGGGTTACCCTGGTCAATGAGAAAAAAACACTTGAAACGAAGACATTAAGAGCAATTGGCAACCGGTCTGTTCAGAAAGCAGTATTCATGCTGGATGCCGGTGAACCCGGGTTGTACCGTTATTCGCTCAGACTTGATGAACTTGAAAATGAGGTAAGCTCACAAAATAACCAGGCTGATTTTTATGTTGAAGTGCTCGACACCCGCCAAAAGATCGCCCTTGTTTTCAATGCACCGCATCCCGACATCACAGCCATCCAAAAAGCACTCAAGGGCTCAACACATTTCGAAACCGAGCTGGTTCCCGTTGATTCCATGCCAGCAAGCTTTGATAAGTATGATCTGGTCATCCTGAACCAGCTTCCTTCAGTGAACACCGTTAAAAACCTTGATCCAATCATGAAATCAAGGGCGTCGGTGCTGTTCATTATCGGATCGCAAACGGATATAAATGCCTTTAACAACCTCAAGACCGGGTTAATCATCAATACCTCAAAGAATGCCTTTTCTGAATCACAATCCATTGTAAATGATGCGTTTTCATTGTTTACGGTAGATAAAAAAGATGCTGCCTTCTTTTCAGAAGCAACCCCGTTGCAATCCCCGTTTGGTGTTTATCAATACAGCCCGCTCAGTGAAGTGCTGTTTTATCAGAAAATTGGAAATGTTACCACCCAATCACCCATGATCCTATTTACCAGGGCTTCGGAAAAGAAGATTGGCGTCATTACGGGCGAGAATATCTGGCGCTGGCGTATGTATAATTTCATACGACAGTCGAACCATGAAGCCTTCGACTTGCTGATTGATAAAATGGCCCAGTATCTTTCGACCAGGGATGATAAAAGTTTTTTTAGGATCCGTGTGAACAATAAAATTTCCGAGAATGAACCGGTTGAGATGGATGCCGATGTTTATAATGCTACATATGAGCTCATTAATGAGCCTGATGTAAACATTACCATAACTGATGCTTCTGGGAAGACATATCCTTTCGTATTCAGCAAAACCCTTAAATCGTACCATCTGAATACAGGGCTTTTCCCGGTGGGTGAATATTCCTATGCCGCCAATGTAAAAGTGGGCTCCTCACTCTACCAGAAAAGCGGGAAATTTTATATTGAACAGGTAAATATTGAGAGTTCAAATCTTGTTGCCGATCATAACCTCTTATTCCGGATTGCGATGGCACACGATGGCGAAATGGTGCTCCGCGACAGCATAATGACCCTTGCCAAGCGAATCACGTCGCGCCAGGATATTCGTTCCGTCTCCATCTTTCAGAAACGGATGACCGGCCTTATCGGCAATCCATGGATTTTTGGCCTGATCCTGTTTTTATTGACGGCAGAGTGGGTGATCAGGAAGCGGGAAGGGAAATAGCATCAGATCAAAGGCTATAGGTCTCTTTTCAATAAAACCCAGTAAACAATTCCAATCATTATCGCTGAATAGATCAATGGAATAACGGATGCCAGCAGGCCGACCGAATCCTGGAGATTGATGCCCATCACCTGTTTTAAAACCTGGATGGCAGGATATTCCGTGACCCGGAGAACAGAATTCACCGGGAGATAGGTTGAAATCCCGTTCTTGAAAACGATCGGGCTTTTCAGGAAATAATATAATATAGGCTCCACGATGAACACATACAATGTGAACAGCGCAATGGCCAGCCCGGTGTTACGTAAAAGGAATCCAAAGAAAAGGGCGAAAATCTGAAATGAGAGGATGGTGATGAAGAACCCGATCACAAAGGTTGATTTTTCAAGCACCATCGCCAGGGAAAGGTCTGCCGTATTTGAAAATCCCAGGATCAGGGTGGCCAGGGTCAGAAAAAATGTCATTATGATCGAAATCAGCAGGATCAGCAGTAACTTGGATGCAAGAAATTCTGCCTTGCTCATGCCATTGATCATGTTCTGCCTGATGGTTTTAAATGTGAATTCATTGGTGATCAGGATGATTATCACGATGGCCGGGAAAATAAGCACGTAACGAATGGTAGCAAAGAAGGCAATATTCTGCCAAACCCACGGAAAAAAGTAAATAGTCACATGGGGCAGGGGAATGGGTAAATGCCTGTTCATGTTGTCAACCATGTTGTTGATCATGAACTCCGCCATCAGGATTCCTGCAGACAGAAAAATGAAATAGAGGCCTACCAGGATCCAGAAGATCTTATAGGTCAGGATTTTCTTAAATTCAATTTTTAACAGCTTTATCATTTGTTGTCTTCTAACAGTTCAAGAAAGTGTTGTTCAAGGGTCCGTTTTCTTTCGGATAAATGGCTCAGTATGATCCCATTAAGGTAGAAGAACTGGTTCAATTCTTCGGCCTTGACCACATCCTTGAAATAAACAAGAATGTTCCCGTTATCCGAAACCAGTGATTGATAAGAGGGGTGTTGTGCAGCAATTTTTTTCAAAGCATCCAAATCAATGGAAGAAAGTTCAAAGGAATCGGATATGGCAAGGACTTCGCTTACTTTACCGTCGAAAAGTTTCCTGCCCCTGTCAAGCACCGCAACATGACTGCAAATTTTCTGGACCTCATCCAACAGGTGGGATGCAAGGATAATGGTGGTGCCTTCATCAGCTATGGATAAAATAAGTTCACGGATTTGGGCAATTCCTTGTGGATCAAGGCCATTTGTTGGCTCATCAAGAATCAACACATCCGGATGTCCGAGGAGGGCAGAGGCAATGGCCAGTCTTTGTTTCATCCCGAACGAAAAGGTCTTGAAACGCGAGTTTCTGCGCCCGTCAAGCCCTGTAAGTTCAAGCACCCGGCCGATATCATCGTAGCCGAAATCCTTGATGTCCGCGACTATCTTCAGGTTAATCACCGGGCTGAGATAAGGAAAAAAATTAGGGCTCTCGATCACGCTGCCAACCCGTTTCCGGCTTTCCTTGGTTGGTTTCTCTCCGAACCACTCAAAACTACCGGTGTTGGCTTTGATCAGTTCGAGAATGATACTCAGGGTCGTGGTTTTACCGCTACCATTGGGGCCGAGAATCCCAAATATCTGGCCGCTTTTCACATCCAGGGAAAGGCCGTTCACGGCCTGTATCTTCCCGTATCGCTTCGAGATGTTATTGATGGAGAGTATAGTTTCCAAAATCTGAGGATTGAGGTGAGTTAAAAGTATGAACCTAAGACGCAGGCTGGTTCCTGATGTTACAATTAACGTAAAACAAAGATAAATATGATAACACTAGGTATATAAAAGGAAAATCGCCGGTTTCTTATGAATATCCGGTTTTTTTCTCCTCCATGCGCCAACAGGCCTGGTTTCAATTTGTTCATCCGCCCCGGAAATACCAGTAGCAACGCAGAGCAAAGTCTCCTCACGGCAAACCGAAATCAGGGATTCAAAAAGTTGCAGGTTGCGGTAAGGTGTTTCGATGAAAATCTGGGTCTGATCCTTTTCCCGGCTCGTTCGCTCAACTTCCTTTATCTTCTTTGATCTCAGTATCTTATCCGAAGGAAGATATCCAAGGAAACAAAAATTCTGGCCGTTGAATCCTGAAGCCATCAGGGCAAGAAGGATGGAGGAGGGGCCTGTGAGCGGAACAACCCGGATGTCCATTTCATGCGCTGTCCGCACGATCAGGGAACCGGGATCTGCCACACATGGAACGCCGGCCTCCGATAACAGCCCGATATCATGTCCGGTGAGGGTACACGCTAAATAGGTCTCAAGGTCAGGCTCTTTGGAATGCTCGTTGAAGATGTTGAATGTGAGTTCATTAATGGATTTGGTAATGCCAGCTTTGATCAAAAACCGCCTGGCGGTCCGGATTTCCTCCACGATGAATTGATCGAGCCTCCTGATGACGGCCAGGGTGCCTTCCGGGATTACTGATCCAATTTCACCCTCCGAAAGGAGCGTGGGAATGAGGTAAAGTTTGCCCTTATTCATGTTTCAGCCAGGGTAGGTCCTCTAGGTCAACATTTCCGCCGGATATGATCAGTCCGGCTTTTTTGCCAGCTATTTTGATTTTCCCTTCCATGATGGCCGCGAAAGGAACTGCTGATGAAGGCTCTATGATTATTTTCATCCGTTCCCAGATAAATCGCATTGCCCTGACGATACTCTCTTCGCTTACTGTTACCACTTGATGTACATGTTCAAGTATGATTGGAAAGGTGATGGACCCCAATGATGTACGAAGTCCGTCGGCGATGGTCTGGGGATTTACCGATGGAATGAACTCTTTGCCGGTAAATGATAAATATGCATCATTGGCCTGTTCCGGCTCAGCGGCAATAACCTGGGTACGCGGAGAGAAATAATGAACTGCAAGCGATGTTCCACTGAGCAGTCCTCCTCCGCCAACCGGTGCGATGACGATGTCAAGGTCCTTCACTTCATCAATGAGTTCAAAGGCTGCTGTTGCCTGGCCTGCAATGATCATCTCATTATTGTACGGGTGGATTTCCATGGCCCCGGTTTGACGGATAACCTCTGCAAGGGTGGTTTCACGCGCTTCCAGGGTCGGTTTACAAAATGTGATTCGTCCGCCGTACTCCTTCACGGCATCCACTTTGATTTTCGATGAGTTGGTGGGCATAACGATATGCGCCTTGGCACCGACCAGCGATGCAGCCCAGGAAAGTGCCTGGGCATGGTTACCTGATGAATGGGTGGCCACACCCCTGGTTAACAGATTCTTGTCGAGGGAAAGGATGGCATTGGCGGCCCCCCTGGCTTTAAAGGCTCCTACTTTCTGAAAATTTTCGCATTTCAGAAACAAGGCTGTGCCGAATATCCTGTTTATTGTGCTGGAAGTAAGGACAGGTGTTCTGTTGATATAGGGGCATATCCGTTTTGCTGCATCGCTTATGGTTTCTGCCTGAATATTTGTCCCGGGTTTCATCCTTTACCTGATTTCATGATCAACATGTGTGCGATGTGATCGCATGCTTCTTCCAACTGGGCATAAACTTTTTCGAAGGCTTCCATATCGTGATACCAGGGATCCTGAACACCGCGATTTTGGCCGGGGTGTATCGTGTTAAGGACATAATCGACCTTCGACCGGTCGCTCTCGCTCTTGGCCAAACGCATAAGATTATTATAATGGGAGTTATCCATGGCATAAATGAAATCGAACATCGCGAAATCATCGTATGTGAACAATCGGGCCTCGTGCGATGATATATCGATACCACGCAGCCTTGCTACTTTCTGAGCTCTTGCGTCGGGCGGGTCGCCTACATGAAATGATTCAAAACCACATGAATCGATTTCGCAAGGGATATTCACTTTATTCAATTTGTCCCTGAGAATTCCTTCCGCGAGAGGGGACCTGCAGATATTGCCAGTACAGACGAATAGGATTTTTACCAAGGCCGTTGCAGGTTCTGTTACAATTTAATGCGTTTGTCGAGTTCTTCCACAAACTGCCTGAATTGTTTATCGGTTTCAACCAGGTTGTTGACTGTCCGGCAGGCATGCAGCACCGTCGCATGATCCTTGTTTCCGCAGTGAAGGCCAATGCTGGCAAGCGAGGATTTTGTATGCTTCTTGGAAAAATACATCGATAACTGGCGGGCCTGTACAATTTCCCGTTTCCGGGTCTTGGAGTGGATCATCTCGACAGGAATGTTGAAATAATCACACACTACTTTCTGGATGTAATCGATGGAAATTTCGCGCGAGGTGTTCTTTACAAATTTATCGATCATTTGCTTTGCCAGTTCAAGCGTGATGGTCTTCTTATTTAAAGAAGATTGTGCCAGCAAAGAGATTAATGCCCCTTCAAGTTCCCTGATGTTCGTATTAATATTGTACGCGAGATATTCAACAACCTCGGGTGGGATCTGGATCCCGTCATTGTATAATTTCTTATGAAGGATGGCGATACGGGTTTCAAGATCGGGAACCTGGAGGTCGGCGGAAAGTCCCCATTTGAAGCGGGAAAGAAGCCGGGGTTCAATCCCTTTCATCTCGACAGGGGGTTTATCGGAGGTAAGGATGATCTGGTTGCTTTTCTGGTGCAGGTGGTTGAAAATATGAAAAAACACATCCTGCGTTTTTTCCTTCCCTGCCAGGTTATGAATATCGTCGATGATCAGCACATCGATCATCTGGTAAAAATGGATGAAGTCGTTTTGATTGTTATTTCTCACCGAATCGATAAACTGGTTGGTAAACTGATCGGTGGTGACATACAATACAGTCTTCTCAGGGAAATTGTTTTTTACCTGTAAACCAATAGCATGCGAAAGATGGGTCTTACCCAGGCCGGTCTGGCTATAAACAAGTAGCGGGTTAAATGCTGTTTTCCCGGGATTACTGGCAACAGCAAATCCTGCAGAACGGGCAAGACGGTTACAATCACCCTCAATAAAATTTTCGAATGAATAGCTCTCAATCAACTGGGAGTTGACCTTGATCTTCTTCAGCCCGGGAATGATAAAAGGATTTGGTATTTCCTTCGATGTGCCCCTGTTTAAATCGATAGGCATGGAAACGGGCGGATTTAAGGTTGCTTTTTTCTCACCGGTGGGTACTTTGATTGTGTAAGGTCCTGGATCGACATCGGTATTGTCAACAATAATACTGTATTCCAACCGTCCGTCATTTCCCAATTCCTTTTTTATGGTCTTTTTCAGTAAACCTATATAGTGTTCCTCAAGCCACTCATAAAAAAACTGGCTGGGAACCTGAATCGTTAAAACCTGGTCCTTTAACCTTACGGCGTTAATCGGGAGAAACCAGGTTTTAAAACTTTGGTAGTTGATATTATCTTTGATGACTTTGAGGCAATTTTCCCAAACTTCGACTGCGTTCTTTTCCATTAATTATAATTACCTTGAAATTGGAATAATTAAAATTTAAGTATTGATTTGTATATCAAGGTTTTAGATTTTATTCGTGAGCCTAAACCCTCATTTGCACGGAGGCTTGATTTAATTAACAAATTTTGGTAAAAAAAGTTTAAAAAAAAAATATTTTACCCTTGATTTATTTAAAAAAAGTTTTCAAAAGTGAGGCAATCTGTTAGGATGAAATGGCACTTGGAAGAGGTATTAAACAAGCTTACAGTAAATTGACACGAAATATTCCACATAACAATTTGCTTATTTAGAAATATTCTAAATTACATGATGCTTATGCTTCAATTAGTTAGAAAAATCAACTATTTCCATAACTGCATCTGTTATTCTTTTCACACGATTTTCGACCTGGTTTTGATGGTTTTTTCTAACCGAAAAAACGATTTCATAGCGTTCCCCGGCATGCTGGCTGATGATTTTTACTCCTTCATCCTTTAAAATCCGCATAATTTCATTCATCAGGGCATATGCAAATGAAACCCTGAACTGAACACGAATGATTTTTTCGATTATCTCTGCGTTATCAAGCGCTTCACGGGCGGCAGTCTTATATGCATGGATCAAACCCGGGATTCCCAGTTTGGTACCGCCGAAGTACCTGATTACTACAACAAGGATGTCGGACAGCCCGGTTGATAGTATCTGTCCGTAAATCGGCTTCCCGGCTGAACCGGCTGGCTCACCGTCATCATTCATCCGGTAGAGGGGATCCTTGAGTCCGAGGCGGTATGCATAGCAATGATGGTTGGCATCATGGTAGCCTTTTCTCAGTTCTTCAAGCTTGGTTTTTACCTCTTGCTCTGTGGATACGGGAATGGCGAAGGCAATGAATTTACTCGCCTTTTCCCGGTATATGCCTCGTGATTCGGCAGCAATGGATTGAAAAGAATCTGATAAAGTTTCCATCGTGGCGAAGTTACTTTTATTTTTACTTTTATGGAATGGAAATGAGAGTCAATTCGGTTAGAAAAATAATAAGTGATTATAAAGCAGTTCTTGCCATCCATTATCCTGACCAGGAGGTCATGAATATCATCTATCTCTTGTTCGATGCGTTCATGGGATGGCCTAAAACCATGATACACCTGTCGCCTGATGAAGAAATTCCGGGGAAGGAGATGCGTTTGTTCGACCATGCGCTACAGGAATTGGGCAAGGGAATGCCCATTCAATATGTATTGGGCCGGACCAACTTCAACGGAATTAATCTGAAAGTGAATTCCCATGTACTTATTCCCAGGCCTGAAACAGAGGAGTTGTGCCGCATCATCAAATCGGACATGGAGAAGACGGAGAATCGCTCCTTTACATTGCTGGATATAGGTACTGGATCAGGTTGCATTGCTGTTGACCTGAAATCAAACTTTCCGGATTCACAGGTTACGGGTGTTGATGCGTCGCAAGCCGCTATTGACATGGCCATCGTGAATGCCCTTGATAACTATTGCGAAGTCAGCTTTCATGTTGCTGATATCCTCAATCCATCTGATTGTGCAATGATCGGGATGTTCGACGTCATTGCAAGCAATCCGCCTTATGTAACAGAGGGTGAAAAGACATTGATGCATAAAAATGTGCTTGATTTTGAACCTGCAGCCGCCTTATTTGTTCCAGACAATGATCCGCTGTTGTTTTATCGCTCAATTGCAGGCATGGCTGTGAGTCATCTCAATAAACCAGGGCGATTATATTTTGAAATAAATGAACAATACGGAACCCGGGTTTGCCAGTTGATTCGATCTTTTGGCTTTGAACATGCGGAACCGTTATGCGACATCCATGGAAAAGAAAGATTTATCAGGGCTATTTTAAAATCGACCTGACCTCATCCAGGGTAAGAAAAATCTCCGTGGCTCCGAACGAATAGGGGGCTATTTCATACTGGTTGTAGAAAAATCCAATCCCGTTTCCATTCAGGTAGAAATTATCAGTATGATTGATTTCATCGGTAAAATATCCCGATTCAGATAGCTTGGCCGATTCAGGAAGGTTCGACATGGTATGGAGCTTCTTTGTGAGGAGGCGGTCAAGTTGAGTTTCAAATCCCGGTATGAAAAGATCCTGCAGTGTCATTACCCTGTTTTTTTTCAGATCGATGGTGGTAAATACCTGTGATTGCTGTCCGTGTGCTCCCCCGGTAAATGAATAGGAGAGGATGTAAAAGCAAAGTTTGTCGTGGGCATTGTATATAATATGTGTAGACCGGATCATTTCCCATCCAAAACTTGCCCCGGGCATCTCCTTGTAAAGTGCTTCATTATCCTGGATATAGTTGGCAAAGTAATCATTTCGTATTTCGGCAAGCATTTTTTCCGGATCACACTGTTTGTAATCGTCACCGGAGAATCTGTTTAAAAGTATCCGCTGAACGGTATCGAATCCCTTTGAAATACTCTCCTTCGCGAGGGCCAGCATGATCATATTGATATTTGCCCGCGGTGATTTTGCATCCTTAAGAAGGTTCTTATGATCCCTGACGATATAGGGATTGAATCGCAAACCACCTGCAGTGTTTTTTTCGGCCAGAACCAACGGCAATTTGATCCCACTGCGGACATTGGGCGACCATGTTCCGCGGAGGGTCTGGTTATCAGTAAATTGACCCCTGAATACAGGCCCTTCAGAACCTGGCCATTCCTTGATCCAGAAACTCCCCTTGCCGGTGATCTTTCCGAATACCTGCCTCGATTCTCCCTTGTACCGGTAATCGGTTTTCAGGACTTTACCGGCGGCTATACAAGTGTAATCGCCGTAAAGACTGTCCCCGGCCTTGACAAGGTTCATGGTAATTATCGACTCTTTATCAATAGTTCCTGAGAACTGAAGGTAACTGTTTACAGGTTGCGTGGTTTGTGCCGTAGCATTGAATACCAGGAAGAAAAATATAATTGGTAAAACATTATCGTATTTCATTGTTTATTTGTTTAACGGTCTCCAAAAATTATCGTTCCCAGGCGTATCAGCGTGCTTCCTTCTTCAATGGCAATTTGATAATCGCCCGACATACCCATCGAAATATGCCTGAAGGACTCAGTCTTGTTAAAATACCGGTTTTTTAGCGTGATGAAATGATTACGCAGTGTCCTGAATTCGCTTCTGACCATCGTGAAATCCTCAGAAAAGCTGCTCATTCCCATCACCCCGGTAATCCTGATGTTTCCCATTTGTTTATATGCGTCAGACTCCAGGATCGAAACGGCTTCCCGGTAATCCAGACCGAACTTTGTCTCCTCAACTGCGATATGAAACTCCAGCAGGCATTCAATGATCCTGTTGTTTTTTAGCGCTGCACGGTTGACCTCAACAAGCAATTTCAGACTATCGATGCTGTGGATCAGGCTTATAAATGGAGTAATGTACCTGACTTTGTTGGTTTGAAGGTGGCCGATAAAATGCCATGAAATATCGGGCGGAAGCAAGGCGTGTTTTTGCAGAATTTCCTGTACCTTATTCTCGCCAAAGATCCGTTGTCCCGCATTATATGCCTCCATGATCGCTTGTGCTGACTTGGTTTTGGACACGGCTACGACCTGTACATGAGGTGGAACTGCACCAGTAATCGATTTTATGGTTTCTGCAATAGTCACGAGCGGCTTATTAAGTCATAACAAAAGTACGAATTTGCAGGTATGGGTGATAGGCTTACCTTTGCATTTTATTCGAATATGAGAAAAATCATTTTATCACTGCTTCGCCAACTTGTTTTTTGGTTGCTGTTTTTCAATATCACCCGGTTGATATTCATACTTTACTACCTGAAGATAATTGTTGTTGAAAAGATTCGTTTTGCTGAAATCCTTGGTGTATTCTGGCATTCGCTGAAGCTGGACCTTGCAACAACATGCTATATCCTGATCATTCCATTTTTTCTTCTTACGGTCCAGTCCATATGGAGTCCCAAATGGCTAAACTGGATCAATAAAGTGTACTCCGGATTCGTCATCATTGTTTACTCGCTCTCAGCTGCCGGTGAAATGGGTATTTACGCTGAATGGAAGACAAAGCTGACCTACAAGGTTCTGAAATACCTTAGCAATCCCGGCGAAATATTCAATTCAGCGGAGACCGGAACCTTTTATTTCCTGATATTACTGTTCCTCCTGATGTGTTTTGCCGGCATATTTGCCTACCTCCGTTTTTTTTACGTACAAATTGAGAATGTGAAGCGGAACCTGTTGTTTTCGCTTGGATTTTTCCTGCTGACACCTGGATTTATATTCGTCGGTATGCGTGGAGGGGTGCAGCAGATACCCATCAACCAAAGTGAGTCTTACTACTCTGATCACAATATTCTGAACATTGCCGCGGTGAACAATGCCTTTAATCTGTATATCAGCATCTTCGAAAACCTGGCAAATTTTGATCATGATCCATATATGTTCATGGATAAGCGTGCAGCTGAGGATATTATGCATGCACTGTATCAATCCCGGGGCGATTCGACACAAATGATCCTTAAAACGGACCGGCCAAACATCGTATTTATCATTCTCGAAAGCTGGTCGGCCGATCTGATCGTATCGCTGGGAGGTGAACCCGGAATTACCCCTGAATTTGAGAAGTTGCAAAAAAAAGGGATCCTGTTCGACCAGGTTTATTCATCAGGAGCTCGATCGGAGCAGGGGATGGCCTCTATTTTCAGTGGTTTTCCTGCACACCCTGTAAGTTCTATCACCGTTCAACCCGATAAATTTGTCAAACTGCCCAGTCTCGTGAAAGATCTGGAAATGAACGGTTATAGTTCATCCTTCTATTTTGGCGGTCAGCTAATTTATGGCAATATCAAGAGTTATATCATTTTCAATGGGTTTGATAAGATCATGGAGGTTTACGATTTTCCCAAAAGTCTGCCTCAGGGAAAACTGGGCATCCATGATGAATTTACCCTCGATTATATGGCGGAAGATCTCGGGAATATGAAGCAGCCATTTTTTTCAGCCTTGTTTACCGTCAGTACCCATTCCCCCTGGGACCAGCCATTTGAAAAGCCACTGAAATGGGGCGATAATGAGCGTGAGTATATCAACGCAGCTTATTATACCGATCATTGCCTCGGCGAGTTTTTTGACAAAGTGCGCACAAAGCCATGGTACAGCAACACACTGTTCGTTATCGTGGCCGATCACAGCCATAATTCCTACCGGAACTGGCACCCTCATTCCAGGGAATATCATAAAATTCCATTGTTGTTCTATGGTGATGTTATCAAGGAGAATTACCAGGGAACACTTTGGAACAAGCTGGGGAACCAGCATGATATTCCGGCCACGATCCTCAGGCAGCTTGGTTTACCCTCGAACGAATTTCAGTTCAGCAAAAACCTGCTTAATTCGCTGGCACCTGAGTTTGCCTACTATTCAACCGAGGATGGACTGGGCTGGATCAGGCCGGATGCCTATTTCACCTTCGATAAGACAGCAAACTTCTATTATTGGTGGACCGATCCCAACACACCGGATTCTGTCAGGATGGAGGGCAAAGCCTACCTGCAGACAGTTTTCGGAGAATACATGAGTAAATAGCAAAAAAAAGCCCCCTGAACAACAGGAGGCTCAGATTATAATTCATTGGTTGTTAGTCGAGTGCGTGAATTACAAGACCGGAACGCAACTTAGGTTCAAACCAGGTTGTCTTTGGCGGCATGATATTTCCCGAATCGGCAATATCGATTAGCTGTTTCATCGAAACCGGGTAAAGTGCGAAAGCAGCTTTCATCTCTCCTGAATCGACACGGCGCTTCAATTCTCCCAATCCCCTTATTCCACCAACAAAATCAATCCTTGTTGAGGTTCTGAGGTCCCTGATCCCCAGGATGTCATCCAGCACAAGCCTCGACAGGATGGTTACGTCGAGTACACCAATGGGGTCGGCATCATTGAAGGTACCTTGCTTTGCGGTCATGGAGTACCAAAGCCCATCCATGTACAATCCGAAATTATGCAGTGATGCCGGTTTGTATATCTCCTTCCCGATGAGTTCAATTGTGAATACCGATTCGAGTTTTGCAAGGAATTCAGCATCCGACATCCCGTTCAGATCTTTCACTACCCGGTTGTAATCGATTATGGAGAGCTGATCATCAGGGAAATGAACTGCAAGGAAGTAGTTGTATTCCTCTGTTCCGGTGTGGTTTGGATTTTTCATCCTCTTCTCATTACCAACCAATGCAGCTGCGGCTGTACGATGGTGTCCGTCGGCAACGTAGGTGAATGGAACACTGGCGAACAGGTCAACGATCTTCCGGATTATTTCCTGGTTCTCAATGATCCAGAAATGATGCCCAACGCCGTCATTCGCTGTAAAATCATAGACCGGCTGATTGTGATGAACGAAATGCGAAACAATATCGTCGATGGCAGGAACGGCAGGGTAGGTGAAAAATACAGGTTCCATATTGGCATTGGTAATGCGAACATGTTTCATCCGGTCCTCTTCCTTATCTTTACGGGTCAACTCATGTTTCCTGATGATGCCGTTCATATAATCTTCAACCCCGGCGCAGCCGACAATTCCATACTGCCTTTTACCATTCATGGTTTGCGCATATATGTAAAGCAGGTCATTGGCATCTGGTATCAGCCAGCCTTGTTTCTTGAAAGATTCAAAATTTTCCCTGGCCTTGTCATACACAGGCTGCGAGTGAATATCGACAGATGCAGGGAGATCGATTTCCGGTTTAATGATATGGAGCAGGGAATAGGGATTGCCTTGTGCCTCCTCCCTGGCTTCATCTGAATTTAATACGTCATAAGGCCTTGATGCAAGGTCCTTTACAATCCCGCAAGGAGGCCTTAATCCTTTAAATGGTTTAAGTGTGGCCATAGTGATTTATAGTTGTTGGAAGAATTTAATTATTTGAATGAAAAATAAATTCGCTGTCAAAGTCTATTCAGGACCGTCATCATCGTCCAGTTCACCTGGTTTTACACTGCGCTGCAATGATCCGATCAATGCTCCTATCATCTTGGTCATTTCCATCAGATGGTTTTTGGAATCATCAAAAGCACTGGCAGAAATAAATGCCCTGCTTTTTGCAATGGTTGAAAGAACCACACATTCACGGACTGAACTTTTTGCCATTTTCAGGTAGTAAACAAACTGACTCTTGTTTCGGGAGGAACCTTCAGCAATATTTAATGCTATGCCGTTCGCAGAGGTCAGAAACCGTTCAAAAAACAATTTCATAAATGGATCGTCCTTGGTATTCTTGGCCATTAGATAAACCCAATCTACGTATTCAAGGGCCTTGTGATAGATCCTGAGATCTTCAAACCTAAAAAAGGTTGAAGGTCGTTCGTGTTCGTTTTCCATGGTTTAGCTCAATTAGTTAAACAATAAGTTGAAGGAATATGGTCCTTTATGGTGCAATGATAACAAAAAATCAAACCAATGGTTTATTTATTTACCTGAAATGTTTTATCTCCTGTTTTAATGAACTTAACAATTTGCTTTGCCGCAGCAATCCCTGCATTCACGTTAGCTTCTTCGGTTTGAGCTCCCATCTTTTTCGGTGTGCAGAAGAACTTGGCCTTGAAACCAGCCTCGATTTCAGCTTTGTTGGTTGGTTCAACATCCGACAGGTAAGCGAAATCTTTCCGTTCCTGGAACATCTTAAGCAGGTCTGCTTCATTGATTACTTCGGCGCGGGCGGTATTAACCAGGCAGGCAGGGGCAGGCATTTTAGAAAGGAGGTTGAAATTTATGGATTGCTTTGTCTGGCTGTTGGCTGGGATATGCAACGAAATATAGTGGCATGTGCTGTATAATTCTTCAACAGATGAAACCCATTTTACGCCATCCTTTTCAATTTCATGGCGGGCAACAAACGGATCAAAGGCAAAAACATCCATACCGAATCCCTTGGCAATGCGGGCAACGTTCTTACCTACAAATCCGTAAGCATGGATACCCAGTTTTTTTCCCATGAGTTCACTCCCCGACTTGCCGTTAAAAAATCCACGGGCGTAATAAACCATCATTCCCACGGCCAGTTCGGCAACGGCATTTGAATTCTGACCCGGGGTATTCATGGCAACAACGCCTTTTTCAGTTGCAGCCTGAAGGTCGATATTATCGTACCCGGCACCTGCCCGAACAATGATTTTCAGCTTGTTACCCGCAGAAATGACCGCTTTGTCAGCCTTGTCACTGCGGATAATCACAGCATCAACATCTGCAACGGCTTTGATAAAATCATCCTGGCTTGTATAACTTTCAAGAAGCACCAACTCGAAGCCGGCTTCTTCCACAACTTTACGTATTCCTTTCACAGCTATCGCTGCAAAAGGTTTATCGGTGGCTACCAATACTTTTGTCATAATATTTAGGGTTTTTAGACAGGGCACCCGGAAGGGATGCCCTGGAAGTTTCATTATGCGTTCGTTATTTCAAATTCGTGCATGGCATCAACCAATGCCTGTACACTGTCGATAGGCATTGCATTGTATGCAGATGCCCGGAACCCTCCGACTGAACGGTGTCCTTTGATGCCGATCATCCCCTTGGTTTTGGCGAATTCCATGAAGGCATCTTCCTTGTCCTTATATTGTTCCTTCATCACGAAACAAATGTTCATCAGCGAGCGGTCTTCCTTGGCTACCGTTCCAACAAACATTTTACTGTTGTCGATGGCATCATAAAGCAACTGGGCTTTCTTAATGTTCATCTCTTCCATCTTCTTCACTCCGCCAAGAGATTTGATCCACCGGAGGGTTTCGAGGCAGGTATAGATGGCAAAACAGGGAGGAGTATTGTACATCGATCCCTCTTTTATGTGGGTGGCGTAATTAAGCATTGAAGGTATCTTCCTTTCGGTTTTTCCAAGGATGCTCTCCTTGACGATGACAAAGGTTACTC